>JAOZHK010000232.1 GCA_026014905.1 Candidatus Bathyarchaeota archaeon | reverse complement strand
CCTGCATTTTTGATAATTCGATGCATTGGAGCGAGCTGTAAATCACCAAATTTTGGCAACTCTCTTCCTCCTTTTGATTCAATCTCGTGTGAACTATCACATCTAATAATGATATAAAAAGTATGGGAATAAGTTCATCCTTTCACCAATGCTCGTTAGCTATAGCTTTAAAAGTTTGAAGATGCAGAGTAACCCAAACGTAATTAACAGTTCATTTGGATAATGCGCGCGCGTAATGCTTTCGACCATGTTAGAGGGCTCTCATTGACATCAAATATCAGAAATATTTTGAATGTACTTTCACACGATGAAGGCGTTATCACAACTCGTCTTCTTTCACAAGAGGAAAAGCAGCGTATCCTTGATAAGGAACAGGAAGCTGAGGACCGAATATTATTTGGTATGTGTAAATCATTGAATGAAGGAGTAAGAGATGCTATTGATTCTGAGAATACAGTCGCTCTAATCATTGACACCTCTGTCTTTCGATACCCTCATCATCCACACATGAGTATCATGTGGCATGATCAAATTGTCGGAGAACAAGTGAACGATGACGAAAAAATCAAGGAACTAAAAAAAGATCGTTTTAACTTTTTTCTCTGGGATACATTTGTTATATATATGAAAAAGCTTCCTAAAGCGCCAAAAGATCGAGATCAGATTCGTTTTGTGTATCGTCGCCGCGTGCCTCGACAACTCAAAGGAATATCATATGTGTGTAATCCTGTCTTTGGCACTCCTTCGACTGAAAGCGACCTTTTAATAAAGGAAATGTTGCATGTTGAAACAAAAGAAGCGGTTATTGGGACTTGTTTAATTGGCTTCGATCTCGCTTAACCGGGGTTCCTTCATTCAGGAAAAAATAAATGTATGGTGCGAAATCTAACTAGTTGTGCCGGGGTAGCTCAGCCTGGTTAGAGCGCTGGACTCATAGAGATCGTAAGATACTCTTCCATCATAAGATATCCAGAGATCCGGGGTTCGAAAGTGATTCACCGAAATGCCCCGCCTCGGCATTTTATATCAAAACGCACTCGCGTAGCTCATTGCCTCGGTAGCTCAGCTCGGCCGGAGCGGCGGCCTTGTAACAATGATAGAAAGCCGTTGGTCGCGGGTTCAAATCCCGCCCGAGGCTCCACACCCCAAGTATAAAAGCCCTTTTTCTCTATATTCTAGTGACAATTATTGAATCGACGCATCGACATCCACAACTTTTCATCACGACTCCACGCCGCAGAACAACGTGTCCAAGCAGCCAACCCCATCACGCCACGAAACGCCGAACTCATCCAACAGTTTGAACACGCTATATTCGCTGAAGGCCTCAGCGACGGACGTGTTACCAAGTATGTGTTGACCCTGCGAAAACTTGCGAAATGGCTGGGAAAAGACTTTGATAGCGTAACAAAGCAAGACATCGAAGACCTTGTCATGCAATTGGAGCGCAGCGACTACTCCGCATGGACTAACGCGCGCGCGTATGTATGGCTAGCTAAGTTTTTACCATGACCAATCATGCATATATGTAGGTTTGTAGAATGAGTGTGTCTGTACCCATCTTATTGGATTTAGGTAACATTCTATTCTTCCTTGGTAGTCTTCCCCAACTCTATCGAACGTATAAGCGAAGACAGAAATTGCAAGATCTATCCATCGCGAGTTGGTTGATTCAAATATTTGCTTCAGTCTGTTTCTTTTCTGCTGGAGCATTATCGGGTGCATGGTTTACCATGGCTGTGAATGGATTTAATGTGACCTATGCGGGGGTGACCGCGCATTGGATTAACCAATCACGATAGTAAGTTATGGCAAGAAAAGAGCAGTTAACTAATATTCGGCTGAGTTAATATTTATTATGATAAAAAGAAACTGGATTCTGCTTCAATGGTCTACGGACATAATCGTCAATCGTTAGTTATTAACCTCTCACAAAATAAAATAATAAAATCAGCTATTGATAATTCAATACTCCAGCAGTATGTTGGTGGTAGAGGAAGGGCTATTCGATATCTTTTTGATAATCTTGCACAAGGAATTGATCCTTTAGGTCACGACAATATTCTAGTAATAAGCCTCGGACCGTTAACGGGAACACTGGCTCCATCTTCTGCTCGATACACGGTCGCCGCTAAATCGCCGTTAACGGGAGGTATCGGCTATGCCAACGCGGGAGGACATTTTGCCCCTGAGTTATCGTATGCGGGCTATGATGCCCTATTTATTCATGGGCAAGCAGAAAACCCGGTGTATCTGCTGATAGACGACAAAGATGTAGACGTGAGGGATGCAAAAGACCTGTGGGGGAAGGATACGTGGGAAACGGATCATCAAATAAAACGTGAATTAAAGAACGAAAATCTGCAAATTGCCTGTATTGGCCAAGGTGGCGAGAACCTTGTTCGCTATGCCGCGATCATTAATAATCATTCACGAGCAGCGGCAAGGACGGGGTTAGGCGCGGTTATGGGATCAAAGAATCTTAAAGCGATTGCCGTTCGAGGAACCGGTAAAGTCCATGTCGCTGAACCTGATAACTTTATGAAATTAGTGGATATCACACTTGAGAAGATCTATGCTGATCCCGCGTATCCGAGTTTATCTTATTATGGAACCCCGTTCCTAGTCGATCTTGCATATATTAGCGGTGGGTTAGCAACCCGCAATAATCAGACAGGAATCTTTGAACAATATGAAGGAATTTCTTCCGAAATGTATGACGCCAAGTATCGCGTGAAATCAGAAAGTTGTTTTGCATGTCCGATTCATTGTGGCAAGTATGTTAGAGTCTCATCAGGACCGTATGCAGGAAGCCAAGGAGGCGGCCCAGAATATGAGACCATCGTATGCGTAGGTTCAAAATGTGGTATAGGTGATCTCGCCGCAATTATCTATATCAATGAACTATGCAATCGTTTTGGTCTTGACACGATTTCCTTAGGAGACACCATCGCGTTTGCGATGGAAGCCTATGAAAAAGGCGCGTTATCACATGACCAGACAGGTGGGCTGGACTTGTCCTGGGGAAATGTTGAAGCGGTAATCGACACTGTACGAAAAATAGCATCCAGAGAGGGTATCGGCAATCCATTAGCGGAAGGTGTTCAACGAGTCTCAGAAAAAATCGGGAAGAATTCAGCAGCGTACGCGCTTCACGTGAAAGGAATGGAACTTCCAGCCTATGATGTTCGAACCGCGAAAGGATTTGGTTTAGGCTGGGCAACAGCAACACGAGGCGCAGATCATCTCGCAGCTCTACCTAATTTCGAACTATTAGGATATGCACCTGAAAAGGGCGTGGACTGGTTTGGATCCAAAAAAACCGTTGACCCATACGCGTGGGAAGGAAAACCCCACATGGTCATTTGGCATGAAAACTTCGGTGCAACGGTAGATTCTGCTGAAATGTGCAAATATACCTGTTTTTCCGCGTACGCTATCCGACCTAAAGACCTAGCGTCATTTCTAACATATGCGACGGGGAGAAATGTTACTGGAAACGATGTACAAACTATTGGAGAGCGGATTTTTACATTGGAGCGACTGTTCAATTTACGAGAAGGATTGACTATAGATGACGATCAGTTACCTGATAGATTCACACAGGTCCCCTTGCCTGAAGGCCCGGCGAAAGGGCAAGTTGTCGAACTGGATAAGATGCTCCCTGAATACTATAAGCTTCGCGAGTGGGATTTCAATACAGGTTACCCTAAAGCCAACAAACTAAGGAAGTTAAGGTTATTTCAAGAGGCGGATAAATTCGATTTAGTAAGTACAATGGATTGATCCATATGTCGACTGCACAAAAAAAACGTCTCTATATACAAGAAGAGAAATGTAATGGCTGTCGAATATGTGAATTACGATGTTCCTTCGAACATGATAACTGTTTTTCACCGTCTCTTTCACGAATTACTATTCGGAAAAACGAAAGAAAAGGCATCTCAATTCCCACGACGTGCGTCATTTGTTGTGTATGTATTGATTCTTGTACTGAAAGAGCCTTAAGTAATTGTGAGCAAACTGGAGCGATTAAAGTCCATAAGGAAAAATGCACCGGCTGTCAAAACTGTGTCGCAGCATGTCCTTTCAACGCTATGAAAATACATTCAACAGCAAATGTTGCCATAACATGTGACTTGTGCTCAGGACATCCCCAGTGTGTACGATATTGTCCGGAAGATGCGTTACATTTTCTGACAGCAAAGGAAATCACAGTTCTTAACAAGAAAAAGAACGTCAAGGGAGTACTAAAAAACCAGAAATAACTCTGGGATAACCATCGCAATATTGATAAAAACAATTCAACTTAGGTGTATATGAACTATCCTCCCGCAATTGCAGGCATAATAACAACTATGTCATTCTCGTGTAACACTGTTTGAAACCCTTTTAACAGATTAATGTTCCTTCCATTGACTATGATTCTATAAAGTGATTTGAACTGACCATCGTCATCATAGAGTTCTTGTTTTAAAGAAATGCCATACAATGATACTAATGTTGATAGTAACCCTTCAATATTTTCAGCTTCTATAACAAATCGTTTCTTTCCTATAATTTGTGTTATTCGAGAAAAAGTCAACACTTGAATCGTAACCATTCTTTCAGTAACCTCTTTCATTATTCATATTATTTGACAATAGATCTTCCGTACAATTGGTTAAGACAGTACAATGCATCTTTGATACTGTTACCTCACAAAGAGCGGTACAATAGCGAATTGATTGACATCAACAAGTCCCTTGTCTGTTAGTTTCAAGTCTGGAATTACAGGCAATGCCATGAATGACAGTGTCATAAATGGACGTTCCAGTCTACATTCCATTTCCCTTGCCGCAGACGCAAGATCTCTCATCTTCTGCTCAACTCTCTCGAATGGTTCAGATGACATAAGCCCCGCAATCTCCAAACTGAGAGACGAGAGCACTTTGCTATCTGCGACTGCCACCAACCCCCCTCGCATCCGGATGATCTCCTCAACAGCATACAGCATATCCTGGTCATTTGTCCCTACGACGACAATGTTATGAGAGTCATGTGCGACAGATGACGCAATAGCCCCTTTCTTGAGTCCAAAGCCTTTAACGAAGCCACATCCTATATTACCCGATGCCAGATGCCTTTCGATCACTACGATCTTCAATAGATCCTGATCTACATCAGTAATCGCGAGCCCATTTCTCAACGCAGTTTTCTCTATGGTTTCCTTAGTTACAATCTGATCAGGTACAACCTCAATGACTCGCAATTCTTTTCCTTCTGCCTTAATATTCAGATCCTTAATGCTTAATGCGGCTACATTTATCGAGCTTCTGAGATGCACTTCTCCAGTATTGAGGGGCGTGATAAATTGTCGGTTTTCCGCAACGATTGTACCCCGCTTAACTACTTTCAGCACTTTAAATTCGTGTGGCTTGTTAAAGATAACGATATCAGCTTGATATCCTGGAGCTATCGCTCCGATGTTTCGAAGATGAAAGTATTCGGCTGTGTTCAGCGTAGCCATCTGAATTGCCATGACGGGGTCAACACCCATTTGCACAGCGGTCTTGATCATATAGTCGATGTGCCCTTCTTCTGCAAGATCTATGGGATGTTTATCGTCGCTGACGAAGCTAAATCTCCGCGAGTTTCTACTATTCACGAGAGGAAGTAACGTCGTGAGGTTTCTCGCGGGGCTTGCTTCACGAATCATGATGTGCATGCCTTTTCGCAGTTTTTCCTCTGCTTCTTCCACAGATGTACATTCGTGATCCGACATAATGCCAGCCGAAATATAGGCTGAGAGTTGTTTCCCAGATAGCTGGGGAGCATGTCCATCGATCGAACGCTGTCCTGCCACCGCAATTTTATCCATCGTCCCAGAGTCGCCCTGTAAAACAGCGGGATAGTTCATTACTTCACCGATACCAAGTATCCTCGCGTCGTTGATCAACAGTGAGAGATCTGATGCGGTTAACTGCGCTCCAGTAGTCTCCAAATGGCTTACGGGGACACATGATGGAAGCATGAGGTAAGTATCGAGTGGAAGATTCCTGCTCGAGTCAAGGATGTATCGAATACCATCTAAGCCCAAAACATTCGCTATTTCATGAGGGTCAGCAACCACTGCTGAAGTACCCCTAGGTACGACTGCGCGTGCGTACTCGGGGACGCTTAGTAACGAGCTTTCGATGTGGACGTGTCCATCAATTAGGCCGGGACAGATATATTTGCCTTCAAGATCGATTGTTCTATGAGCAGAATATATGCCAAATCCCACAATGCGATCCTTCAGTATCGCCACATGATCTTCAATAATCTCCCCTGCGAACACATTCACGATCTTGGCATTCTTCAGTAGTAAATCCGCTTTTTCTCTACCATCTGCAACACGAATAAATTCGTTGAGACCCAAAGTAGAGACTCCTACAATGTTTAAACTTCTGTTGTCTCAGCGAGTCTATTAAGTGTGAACCTCACATTAAACACAGCACGCGCGTAGAAAGATTAGGAAACGAGAATTGAGCTAAGTAGCGACAATTTGTGCAATGAGATAGCCAAGCAACGCCAGAAATAACACCCCATTCACAGAAATTAGTAACTTGATAATGGGCAATGACCGCCGGATGATAAACTCTCGTTGCCTCTCTCCAACCCTGTAGACCGATGGCTCTGAACTACTTGGAACCTCACAGGTATGATCTCCACGAAACAGATGGGCGCCACACCGTGGACAGCGAAGCGGATAAAAAACCACGATCACAACTGCGACGATAGCAGAGAATAGGACGAGGAATGCGAGCTGATGCAAAGCGAACCCCGCTAAGAACACGCCGATTAAGGCCACTAATCCACTGATGATGATGAGGGGATGGCGCTCTTGGGGAATTCTCCGTCGCCGGTGTGTGATTCGCGCGCCTTGCTTATCACGGTGATCACGACTGGACGACTGTGCTTTGCGTTGATGAGCCTCCTGTTTCTCGTAATCGCGTAAATACTCGTCCACGCCTGAAGGCTGGTGTGATGACGGATCAGGATCCCCGTGGACCTGGATTGTTGAGGTATCGTGGATGCGAATAATGCCGGAGGGCTCGGTGACCACGATGCGAAGGGGGATGGCACTTCCCAAGATCACCACGAAGACAGTATTGTCTTGGACGAGGGGCAGCTCGTGAAGCCGTGATTTCACGAAGTTCCGGAAATCGCGATCCACGTTGAGTCGCATATCAATCGGCGCCAGCTCAACCAATGTGGCATCGTGTACAGTGGCAGAAGTAACGGTGACCATGTCTGTGAGGGAGACGCCGGCATTCCTGCGGAGCAGGTGATTCATGCGAATGATGGTCTTCGACCACCGGCTGGGGGCAAAGGGTCACACTCTCGCAGCCGTCAGCTGGGGTCCTTGAATCGCGATCACGTCACCAGCGGTGAGCTGCAAGTCGTGCATGACGTCAGGGTGGAGTTGCGCGACCGCTACCTGTGCTTTATAGTGGTTCAGGGCTTCAGCTACTCGTAAACGTACAGTCTGTGTCAAGGTAGTATATCATTTAGTATAGCAATAGTAATACATTTTATGAAGTGATAAAGCGTACATACGCCCGTCGTTTTCCAGAATTTTCTTCTATGATGACTTGAATTGACAGATAACGCGCGTGTATTTCTTGTTACTGACGGGAGATGTGTGGAGTACGTGTGCGATACCAATTCAGAACGGGAATAATGACGAAGAATGCGAACAGAACAAACTGAAGTCCCATCAACAACGGATGGTAATCCCGATGCCTCCGGTCAATCTCCATCCAGAGTCGCGAAATTCGGACATCGCCATCGGTCGCCCATACAATGATATCTGTCTCTGAATACCCCAGACGATATTCATCATGCGTGATACTAATCTTGGTTGCTTGCCCTGGAAACACGGTTTCGGTCCGCATAACGTTGTCATTCCGCGTGAAGTTCAGATGAAGGACGCCTCCCGACGTGTTCGAGACGTCAACGAGAAAATCGATGCCTTCGAATACAAATATTGGTGGAGGAA
>JAOZHK010000213.1 GCA_026014905.1 Candidatus Bathyarchaeota archaeon | reverse complement strand
TACACTGAGTAGCTGTTTTCGCTACGACGCCAAGAGTGAAAACGAGGGCGTGAATCTATCCGGGCCCGCCACCATTGTTGACGTCAGTTAACGTTTAGAGCTAACCTGCTATATTCGATAATGCCTGCGTTCACTGTATACGCATGCGTGTTCTAAAATGTCCCAAAATGTCTCCTTTTTAAAAGAGTGATACGCGTGGGTTGTAGATGATGAGCTAATTTTTAGGTTGTAGCATTAATTACGCACTCATAATAGGAATAAATGTCCATTTTAAGTTTGTTAGCAAATGATGAGTGAATTGGTTTATAATCTTGATCCGAGGTTGAGAGAACAAAACAAGATTCAGCATAGTTAGTATGTTTATTGAAAAATCCTGAAGTGTAGATCCATAAAAGCTATACCTAGCTAACAAGTTAAAACGGTAACTAGGTGACAGACAATTTCATTTCCATTTGCCTCTGAGCTCATTGAATTAGGATTGCTGGGTGTCTTTGTCGGATCACTCATCGGGCATTTCAGCGTTGTTCTGAAAGACATCATCTTTCTCCCCATTTTTCTCTATGTTAGCCAATATTATAATCCCCTGCTCATGGGCTTAGCAGGAGGTATTGGTGGTGGTTTAGGTGAAATGGGAGTGTATATAATGGGTCGTGGCGTGGGGAGGCTCAATCAAGAACTTGATGCACAACAGGTACCCGCTTGGATTCGAAAATTAGGACTAGCTAGCGTATTATTATGCTCACTGACCCCGATCCCAGATGCTCCACTCCTTATCTTCTTGGGTACCGCTCGGTTTTCGGTTGTTATGGTGTTATTATTTGAAATTGCTGGAAAAATCATTTTATATACCTTAATGGCAGTTGTCGGTGGCGCTTTTCTTACTGGCATCCAAGGCATCATTCCTCCCCCATGGGATTCCATTCTCCTAATTGGTGTTTCCCTCGTTTTTAGTATTCTCATTACATGGGAGAAAACACGAGCACCCATCCTCAATTTGATCCAGCGAATCCTCAGATTGGATAAACTGTCAGAAACAAAAGAGAGTCCCTCATAACTCGGTTGCTGTAGGAGATTACCGGAGTTAGCTAGCTTCAGGTGCTAATCATCGTGAGTAGTTTTTCGATCGGCGATTAACAGCGGGTGGATGGCTTCATCATAGATAACGTCCGCCATCTTTTGATATCCCGACACATTAAAGTGAAGACCGTCGCTTGAATATTCTCCCCAGAGGCGATTGGTCTTTGGATCACACGTTTGGGTGAAGAGGTCAACACATCGAAGGCGGTTCTTGTGACAGTTTCTTTGAATATGGTTATTGAGCTGAATACGTGGTGGGATTCCAGCGTCCCAGCCAAGAATGGATGGGACCGTGCAGCAGATAGGTGTAATGTTGTTCTCACAAGCTTGTGTATACATTGCTGTGAGATTAGCGAAGATTTCGTCTACTGGTAACCCCCACCCTATATCATTTGTTCCTCCTAAGATGATTACGTACGTGGGTTGAGCCGTGAGAACGTCCCATCGGAAACGGAGCAGCATATCACTTGTGAGGTTTCCATTCACGCCTCTATTGAGAACTTGGATGTGTAACTTGGTTAATGAGTGTTGGGTGCAGAAATTATCCAGATGTTGCTGTAAAAAACGTGAGTAGGGTTGATGCGCGATATGCGTGGGGATGAAGCCTGTTGTCAGGCTATCTCCAAAAGTGATGATCGTTAGCGACATCTTGAATATATGATCTCCAACATCTGTTTAAGGAAAAAAGAACGCGCGGGAAGTGATTACATACGAGTATAATCTAGTTAATTAGAGTTGGTTTCTTACCTGATCCATAAATAGTGTCATGGAATCGATCTCATCTTGGAAGTGGAATCGCAGGATAAAATGGTCGATACCGAGCGGAAGATACTTTTTCATTTCTTCAGCAACGTGATCAGGAGTCCCGACGAGATTTGGTCGTTGACGATTAAGGTATCGCATGTACGGTGTGTTTTGTAATGCGTCGAGTTTCTTGAGTTTCTGTTTCACTTGAGCATCGGTTTGACCAATGACCATCATAACACCCGCGGATTTTCGGATCGCGTCATAATTGGTTCCTTCATTCTCGCAATGTGCTTGGAGGACCGCAAGTTTTTGGGTATAGAGATCAATGGGAACTGTCCACGCAAAGTTGCAGGCTTGACCATGGCGTGCGGTGACACGGAGTGTAAGGTTCCCGGAGCCTCCAATCCAGATGGGGATATGTGGTTTTTGGAGGGGTTTTGGTGAGGAGAGAACGTCGTCAATCGTGTAGTATTTACCGTGAAAGGTGGGAGCGTCTTCGGTCCACATCAACTTCGCGATTTGAACTGCTTCGTCAAGTTGACGGATACGGGTGGCGGGGGAAGGATAGGGGTAGCCATAGGCTCGGTATTCGATTTCTTTCCAGCCAGCGCCAATACCGTAATTGAGGCGCCCTGCGCTCATGTGATCAATTGTTGCGGCAACCTTGGCAAGGAGAGCGGGATTTCGATAGCTTTGGGAAGAGACCATTGCTCCAAACCGCAAAGAACTGGTGTCTCGGGCTAACGCTGTTAATGTGGTCCAACATTCTAAGCAGGGGATATCAATGGAATCGGTGGTCATGAAGAGATGGTCGGACACCCATATAGATTCAAAACCGAGAGTTTCCCCGGTTGAGGCGATATCAAGAATCATTGGGTACGTGAATCCATATTGGGGTTCAATCTGTATTCCGTAATCAAGGGAGGGCATAAGAAGAGATATTATGAAGGAGTATATATGATGTACCTTGAGAATTCTTTTAATTTTAATCGGAAATTTCCACTTAACTAGCCCGTTAGCCCAACTCGTCAATGGGAGCAACGCCCCTTTGGGTAGCCCAGGACGAGAGTAGTGCATGATAGGTGCTATAACGGTAATCCATTAAGATGTAGGTACAGCTATCGTCACGATGGCGGATACCGCGTCCCAATGCCTGATTGGAAGCGCGAAAGGCATCCATCACGTACCAACGCTCGCCTAACCGCTCCTGTTTTGTATTGTAATAGGTGATTTGCGCTTTTACGACGGGATCGCTGTAGTCCGCGTAAGGGACACCAATCAAGATGACGCCCCGTGCTTCGTCGTAAGGGAAATTTGAGCCCTCCGCGTTGCGTCCGCGAAAGACACAGCAGAGCAGCGCGCCGGGATCCCGCGTAGCCATGTGTTTATAGGCCTCCACAACACGTCGATTGGCTAGAGCGTTAGCTCCCTCAACGAAGACGGATTTCCCACCCAGGGTTGCATTAGGGTGCCCCGAGTGGATTACTCCTATCCGCTGCCAGGACGCCAGAGTCTTGTGTAGCAACCGTCGTTGCGGAAAAAACAGCAGGACACCGTGAGGAATCATCGGAATGACTTGAAGAAGTTGTTCACCATATCGGCGAGTCATCGCGTCCCCCCGCTCGCGGTAGCGGGTCGTGACGGAGGAGTCTACATAGGTGCGCACATTCTCAGGGTTGGCGATCGCTGCATAACTCTGCGTCTCCGCGTTCTGTAGACCGAATAGTTCCGTGAAAAGCGCCATTGGCGTTAGAGTGCCAGACATTACCAGCGTGCCCTGCGCGGCATCCACGACTGGCGTAATAGCGAGGCTGGGATCGAGGCAGCGATACTCGATGCGGTTCACACCACGAGATGTCTTCCGATAAATCGCAATGTAACTCTCAGGTGGTTGTGACGCGACATGCTCGAGAAAGCGAAGTACGCCACTCAGGAAACAGGATGGTCTGATACCCTTTGTCATTTTGGCAATGCGAATCGCTTCAATGTATTCATTGTACTCGGACACTAAATGGTGGAGTGAGGGTGTGTTGGTAACGTGGCTGAGGGAGTCCTGGAACTGGGCACCCCATACAGGGACAGGCCCCACTCGTATCTGTTGTTCCAAATGCGCACGGAGGTCACTGAGAAAGGGTGCCGTTAATCCGAGCGTGTCCATCTCACGTTGCGCCTCGGTGAGGCTTCGCTCCGAGAGAATGTCACTCATCGCATCTTGACCAATTTGATCTGCGTTATGGGCTTCATCGAAGATGAGGATTCTTTGCTGGAGATCGAGATTGACTAATGATCGAATGCGCTCGCTAAAGACGTATTGATAAGGTGCGACCACCACGGTGGCGTGTTCCGCCAGAGTACGGGCGATAAAATATGGGCAGACGCGACGGGTTTCTCCAACCTGTCGCAGTCGTGGAATTGATAAGACGTCGGGTAAGCCTTGAGACACTGGTGTCTCAGATCGATAAGGGCACAGGTCTTCTTCACGGAGTAATCGACAGGCGTCGACTGCGTCTACAGCTGAGAGTTGCTGACACGTGGCGTTGAGGCAGAGATGTTGGCGGCTTGCCAGATTAACGGCAGATACCGTTTTCTGGAGAGTGTGATTGATGTGCTCAACTTCCAAGAGGACTTGTCGGACCTGTTCATGCGTCCGCGTTACATAGACAATGCGTCGATCCAGTGATAACAGACTCGCGAGGGCACACACGGTCTTCCCAAAGCCGTTGCAGGCTTCGGCTACCAGTACTCCGTGATTGCCAACAATTCGCTTAATATCGTCCATAAACTCACGTTGCTGGGGATATGGTGTATAGGGAAAATACCCTGATGCCTTGAGGCGCATACGTTTCGGCGGTTTAGTGGCGGCCAATCTGTCACCTGATGCGATGAAGGTTCCACAATCGCGACAAAATCGACTCTCCAGGTACTCTTCAGGCGTGTGAAGGCGTCGACAGCGGGTACATCGGAACATATAGGTCATAAGTGGCTTCATGACGACCGTCGTCTCCGATTAAGTTTGCGATTACTCGGTCGGCATGGAATCCGATACGGAAACCGGAGTGGAGGTGGGATCATTGGTGTTGTAACGAGCGCTTCTCCTTGAGGAATGTTGCAACAGACAGCAGCTCTTTTTTTTCTTGAATTTTATGTTTCAAGGCCTGAATACAGGTCTCATCAATGGATACCGCGTATTTCTGGGCTTCAATTACCAAACTCATGGGGATCGCGTAGAAGCGTTTCCTGGATGATTCGTCACGTTCAACTTGGGTGAGATGGTCCATTATTTATCGTTCTCCGGAGTGGTGGGATTGGCGCGGAGAATATGTCATCAAAAGCTAGCTAGCTCCGTCGCCAGTCCATAAGAAGGGTGAAGCATTATTTAATGGATAACGTAGGAACAGGGGGAGGGGTACACACACGTGTATTGATCTCTGGAGTACGCGCGCGCGTTCATCAACACGTCAGAAAGCTAATTCTAGAAAGAGGTTATGGAAAAAGATAATAAATTATATATGTCTGAGAGAACAAGAGATCAGTGGAGACATCAGTGTCGACTCGAAAGCGCCGTTTTATTCAACGAAGTAGACTTGACATTATCGCATGTATTTTATCGAATGCTGAGAACGGTTCACGAAAAACCCGATTAATTTATCAGTGTAATCTCAGTGTCTCGCAATTTAATAAATATGCTACGAGTTTACTCGAGGGAGCACTACTTGAAACTCGGACATCCGGCAACAATATAGTTACGTATTATACAACACATAAGGGCAAAGAATTCCTTCAAGATTATCAAAAAATTCACCTAGTACTCGAAACGATGGGGTTCTAGCTTTTTTAACATAATTTAGCTTAAAAAGCTGTAGCTGATAGTTAAAAATCGGCAGAAAAGTTAGGTTACAGGCAACGATAGATGCAGCCAAGTACTACGCAACGATAGCGGTGAGACTTGACAAGGAATTTATAACATGTACGATCATTATAGTTTCTGAGGAGTCTCTCATGACTTCTAAGTTAGATGAGTTGCTTGAATTCCTCGCGCATGATGGCGCACAACATTCAGTACGCGAAATCGCGAAAGCGATTAATGTCCCTCTTCAGTTGTGCAAAGATATGACCATGTTTCTTGCAAAGTACGAGTTTATTCAATTCAACAGACATAAAGTGAGGATCAATCCCCATATCCGTGAATTAGTTAGTTCAACATTTCAACGAAACGTTTCATTAACACCTTACGCGTAATTCATTTCAGCGAGCGTGTAGATCTTTTTTAGCACGGATGTGTTTTACTCGTTAAAAATACGCACGCGGGCAACAAAAGTAGTTAGCTATCATTCACAAACTTTTTACATGTTTTAATTTCATTCCAAGAATCTACACGGTGTGAATATAATATGAGAGCGAAGAAAGTCTGTGTTATTGGTCTTGATGGGGCTAGCCCCCTTCTCATAAGTGCATGGCTCGATGAACTTCCGACTTTTCGACGTTTTAGGGATGAGGGTTTGTGGGGAAGCTCAATACCGCCCTTACCAGCCCAAACACCGGTTGCATGGACAACATTCATGACAGGAAAGAATCCTGGCAAACATGGCATTTTCAGCTTTATTCAGCGTACTCCCGGCTCTTATCAGCGGCGCATAGCAGCTCCATCTTTCATAAAATCAGATACTTTGTGGCAGATATTGAGTACACATGGAAAACGGGTTGGCGTCATCAATGTACCTATGAGCACATATGATAGGATTAATGGTTTCATGATTCCTGGATTTTTGGATCGTCAAGAAGGCATCCCACAGCCACAATCTATCCACGAATTAATTAAAAGACGATTTCGAGTAAACACAATGCCTGGTGATGTTGAGACAGATATCCTCGCCCAGGCTCGCTCTAACCCTGATCTCCTCTTGGATCGCATCGATGAGATTACCGAGTTAAATGCGAAAATTAGCCTTCACCTTCTCGAACATGAACCGTGGGACTTTTTTATGACGGTCTTTATGGGTACTGATCGAATTGGACATTTCTTCTGGAACCATATTGATCCTGCTCATCCGAATTTCACTCATAATGAGTTCACTGATAGGGCTAAGCAATATTACCGATCTGTCGATAAAATCTTATCAGAATTTCTTAAACGGATCCCTTCAAATACACTTAGTATACTAGTATCCGATCACGGCTTTTGCCCAGTGACTCGTGAAGTATTCCTCAATAACTATTTACAGCAACAGAAATACCTGCATGTACGAGATCAGAAAGTGGATCTAGCTCGTAGTCTCGCAGTAGCCTATGGGTACGGCGATATTTGGTTGAATGTTACAGGTCGTGAACCAACTGGGATGATTCAACCCGGGCACGAATACCAACATATTCGCGAGGAGATTATCAAGTCACTCCAAAATATTCAAATCAACGGGGAGTCACCGATTCAGCAGGTTGTCAAGCGTGAAGACGTCTATTGGGGACCATATGTTTCCGAGGCTGCCGATCTGATAGCGATCCACAATCAACAATGGCAGTCCGCGAGACGACCCGAAATCTTGTTACAGACGAGTCAAAGTGAGTATTTCCGTACAAATCCTTTATGGAGCGGAGGGCATGATGGCTCTCATAACCCCGAAGAAGTCCCTGGAATCTTAGGATTCTTAGGACCAGACCTCAATAAGGAGCGGTCACCATTGAAAGCACAGCTCTGGGATGTTGCTCCAACCATCCTCCAATATCTAGATATTCCTATCCCTCAGTCGATGGATGGACGACCGGTAACCTTGGATAACTAAGGATATAGGTTTAACTGAACCTCGCGCAGATGTGCTGTCGTGCGTGGGAATAAGTCTTCAGCCATCATAAGCCTTTTATTTGGCACCGTTTTTATGATAGGTCATGGTTAAGTACGTGAATCTATCTATCCCACAACCACTATACGAGCGTCTCTCAAACGCGCTAAAGGGAAGCGGGTACCGCAGTCCAACGGAGTACCTCGTGTATCTGATTCGCAGGAACGTCCCCCTTTTAGAGTCCGACGAACCCAAAAAGCGACTTGAAGCCCTCGGATATCTATGATCATTGATAGAAGATTTAGAAGTAGTGTTCACAACCCTTATATATCATGGTTAGAAAGGGGTTACAACCTAGTAATTTATTGAGGTTTACGAATGGACACACAATATGTTGACATGAGTGTTGAAGAAAAAGCAGCAAAAGCCCGCGACGTAATCCATGAAGCGGTTCAGAAGTTTGGTAAGGATAAAATTGGGGTAGCGTGGACGAGTGGTAAAGATTCATCTCTCCTCATTCAATTGATCCAAGATACATTCAACGGAACAGTTCCCATTCCGGTGATCTTTGTGGATACTGGCAAACACTTTCCGGAAGTCTACCAATTTCGAGATGATCTCGCGAAAAAGTGGAATCTTAACCTCATCAATGCAACAAATGTGCCCGTCATTAACGCAACAAAAAGCGGCGTGGTGAAACTTCACGATCTTCCCGACGCCATGCGCGAAGGCGTCATCCAGATCGGCTGGGAACAGAACTCCTTCCGCATCGCCCTGGATCGAGAACCATGTTGCCACCTGCTCAAAACGGTCGCCACTAACCAAGCTCTCATTGAGAACCAGTTAGAAGCTCTCATCGTTGGGATCAGATGGGATGAACAAGAGGCACGCTCCCATGAAGAATTCTTCTCACCTCGAACAAACCCTGACCACATCAGAGTGCATCCTATTCTGCACTTCCTCTGGGAAGAGGTCTGGGAGTACATCGAAGCGCACAATATCCCACGTAATCCGCTTTATGACCAAGGCTTTACTAGCTTAGGATGTCACACCTGCACCCAACCAAATCCCGAAGCAAAAGTTGAACGGGCAGGTCGAGCGCAGGATAAAGAACAAACCATGTCACGCCTACGAGCCTTGGGTTACTTCTAGCTACTGTACCACGGGACTGGCTAGCTTATATCCTAGCTAATTCCATCTATATTATTCGAGAAATATTCTTGCGAATAGTTCGATTGAAGCTAGACAGGATATGCTCTAGATTTCTTGCTCGTTATGAACGTGCACATCATGAGTTTGAATGCGTTTATGACAGATAATGCAGTCATCGCTTAATTGATATCCTAAATAGGGTTTGTTTAGGTTTTTGTAGTTCATTTTATCAATTATGATGTAATCCACGATATTTTGTAATTGTGGTAATAGCTCTTCTGAGTGAGGTAGGAGAGGCGCAATCATGGCTGATGTGGGAATCCCGGTTGTGTGTAATGCGGTTAACGCTTGGAGACGGTTTTGGATGCTGGGAGCATGTGGCTCAAATATCTTTCGAATCGCGTCGTCAGCTGTTGTAATTGTGATGACGACGTCGATTCCTTGCGATTTCTCTAAAATATCGAGGTCGCGCAAGATTAATGGAGATTTTGTTTGAATAGTGACTGGCCATCTATGTTGGGTTAATAGACGTAAACAGTCTCGAGTGATGTTTGTCTGCTCTTCAATAGGTTGATACGGGTCACACGTTCCACTTAACCACACTCTACCTGGTTTTTTCCGACGTAATTCATGTTGGAGAAGGGGGGCTGCGTTTTGTTTCACGTCCACAAAGGCGCCCCATGCCTCGCGGTGTCCAGTGAATCGTTTCATATATGTTGCGTAACAGTAGGTACAGCCATGCATGCATCCAATATATGGATTCAAGGAATACTCAGCCACTTTAGATTTCGAGAGAATGGTTTTTGAGTGAATAAATTTCACGAACATTTCAAGTGTTCACTCTTTATCCAAGATTCTTTTTCCATCGTTGTTAGAAGTATTGTGTCAGTTTTTTTTGGCATAATTCGTCTTTCAGTAGTATACTAGTGTCCATCCAATGAGGAAGTGGGATTCGCAACCGCGTCGTGAGATACCTTAAGGTTTCCTGGAACGTATTGAATTTCTTGACTTCACTCTGTCTAAACGCGGCTCGAACACTTTCCCTGTTTATCCAGACTCCGAGAGGTGAAATAAAGTTAGGATAGATTTCTCGCAGCGCAATGACACGAGCTTGTCTACGCATTGCTGCCAAGAATTCTGCTGCAGCTAATCGTACTGAATAGTAACAGCCCCCGATTGATGCATAAGTTGTTCTGCCTTGGTAGCTCTCCCAGTCACCCCCCATCGCAATCGACTGTTGTCCCGGGTTCCAGGCTGTGCCTGGATACCAAGCCTCGATCCATTCGTAGCTCCAATTAGCTGGGATTAAGAGAATAACGAATCTGTTTCCTAGATAGTTGAATTCATAAACTTGATATTCGTTAATACGTGGACAGCGTTTCACGTCCTCTTCGAGGATTCGTTGTGATATTGTTGAGTCCACTGCAGTTATACTCCATCGCGTCGGTACCATTTTGCGCTGATGTTGGATACCTAACGCACCTATACTGAGAATCCGTTGGATCTT
>JAOZHK010000201.1 GCA_026014905.1 Candidatus Bathyarchaeota archaeon | reverse complement strand
TGTGAGAAGGCGATGTTCATGTTTGGTTTGTGTCATCATTGCAGCGCCTTCAGCTACTTGTAAAATCCATTGATAGATTTGATTAACCTGGCTGCGAAATGGAGCTCTCACAAAATACCAAGAATCCGCTGTGGCGGGGACGATATTTGGAGCGCCCCCTCCTTGCTCAATAATATAATGTATTCGAGCTTCTGGAACAACATGTTCGCGCATGAAATTCACGCCGATATTCATTAATTCCACGGCGTCCAGTGCACTTCGTCCTCGATGGGGGGAACCTCCAGCATGAGATGCTACGCCTTGAAAGCGGAATTTAACTGAATTCATCGCATTGCTACTACCAAGTGGGGCAGTATTCATCGATCCTGGATGATGGCTAAAGACGGCATCCAAGTCTTGAAAGAGACCATCACGAACCATGAATACTTTGCCTACAAGAGTTTCTTCAGCGGGACATCCAAAGAATTTAATTGATCCTTTCAGATCGTGAGTCTCCATAACTTCTTTGATAGCGATTGCAGCTGCAGCACCGGATGTCCCATGGATATTATGCCCGCATCCATGACCGGGGGCTCCTTCGAGTATAGGTTCTTTGTTTGGGATCGGCTTCTGTGACAGCTCTGATAATGCATCATATTCTCCTAGAATTCCAATAACAGGCGTATGAGTTCCATATGTAGCAACGAATGCCGTTGGCATTCCGGCAATGCCTTGTTTGACTTGAAAACCTGTGTTCTCGAATTCAGAGGCTAATAGTTGTGCTGATTTGGTTTCCTGTAGTCCTAGTTCTGCATAATCCCAAATCGAATCACTGATTTGAGTAAAACGTGTCTTATTTTCATCAAGCCACTTATTCGCGACTTTTTTTAACATGTCGATCGCCTATTTTTAATATGAAAAGAGAGTTTTGACAATACGATTCGAAGGTTTTTATGTTTTTGCACCGTTCCTAATGCTAATTAATCAACTAAGCTCAATAATCTTGTGCCGACCTGTCATACCATGCACAATACGCGCCTTTTTTTGAAAAAAATGAGATAGCAGGTTTAGTAACCGAGCATTCGCTCGCCCTTGTTGGGGCGATTCTTTCAGCATAACTAAAAATTCGTTTTCTCCAATCTTCTGAATCTTTTCTTCTCGAGCATTTGGCTTAACCGTGATTTTAATGTGCATTGCATATTCCAAGAAATATTGTATTACCCGCGTGCGTATGTGGGTTACTTAAAGCTTGGGAGCACATCTTTTGCGAATTTCTTTAATAGGATAATATGTTCGTCGGGGAAATATCGAAATGGATAGTCGCGATCTTTAGCATACGGAGAAATGCTTGGAATATAATATGTGCAACCAGCGTCATGGTAAGCTTCAAGTACTTTAACGGAGTCTTCAATGCCCCCTTCCACCATGAAGCTGAATTTGTCTGGATCTCGTTTGTATTGTTTCAAATAATCTTTGATTTCGTCAACTCGCGCGCGGTATCCTTCTGCGTGTAGATCGTTCTCAGCTGTCCATCTCCAGTTAGTGGTTGCCCACCCATCAAAGTGTTTAGCTGCCATCCGTCTCATATAAGGTCCCGCCCCTCCATTGAGCATAGGAGGATATGGTTTCTGAATTGGTTTAGGCTTGAGAACTGTGGTGTTGCATGAGTAAAATTTGCCATGAAATGTTACCTCGTTCTCGGTCCATAGTTTACGCATAAGTTCTGCGCCTTCAAGGAACATTTGTACCCGTGTTCTGGCGTCAGGGAATCTAGCCATGGGGGAAAAGCCTTTAAATTCTCTCTCGTTCCAACCAGCGCCATAAGCCCAAACTGTTCGTCCTTGGGCAAGAATATCAATGTGAGCTATCTGTTTTGCTAAATCCGCAGGAGAATATCGCGGAATTGGTAAAACAACGTTCCCCAGATCAATAACACGTGTTTTAGCTACGGTGTATGCGATTTGAATCTGAGGGTGACAGGTGTCGTCACCCCATGGAAGATTTAAATGATCGTTTGAAAAGTAGCCGTCGAAGCCTAATTGTTCAGCAGCTACAGCAACGTCAGCAAAAAGGGATACTGGAAATCTTGGTTGAGAAAAGACCGTGCCATTCATGACACCAATTTTCATTTTTCTCATTTTCCTCAGTTCTCATCAAACTTGAAATGCTGTCCATAAAAGTCTTTCGTGTAGTTTTCAGATATCATGGTTCGGGGAGAATCACGTCTAAAAGCGCAAGTTTCCCTTTATTTACTTGGGATATTGCTTGCTGTAGGGACGATTGTATTTTGTCTGGATCGTCAATGATTGCTGAATAGCCGTTGAATGCTGCTAAGAGTTTTGTGTATTCCACTTTTGGTTTTTGTGGTACTCCATAATAAGTTTCTGTTGAGACAGCGTATCCATTGGAGTAATATCGGGAGTGATGCTTCATTGCAGCATAAGCTTGATTATTAAAAATGATTGTTAAAAACGGAAGGTTATATTCTTGAGCTAAACCAAAGGCTGGAATAACAGGGTTATAATGGAAGCATCCATCGCCTTCCAGTGCAATAATTGTTTTATTCGGGTGTGCGAGTTTCAGTCCTAGAGCAACGCCTAATCCTTGACCAAGACCGGCCGATGCTGTTGCCCCTGCACCCTCAAAACGAGAGCCCGTTTTAACTCGGTTCTTTTCGAGGTATTTATTTATCGTTAGCCAGTGCGTTATTGTTTCATTCACAATGATAGTATTCTTGTCAATAGCTTGATTCAATTGGTGACAGAACCATTTGGGATCGATTGGATGGTTCTTTTGACTGGCATATGCTTCTTCTCGCCATTTCTCTCGTAACTTGGTGTGCTGGATTGTTAATTGATTGTATCGCTCTCGTCTAAGCACGCGCGTGGGGTCTTCGATTTTCTTTCTGAGAATCTGGAGGAGAGCTGGAAGAACAAGCTGAGAATCACCGGTGATTAATAAATCCGCGGGATACCCCCAATAGGGGTATTTAAGCTGCGTGGGATCTAGGTCTATATAAGAAATTATGGCTTTATTGGACTGCAACCCCTTTGTAGGAGGGTACCATGGTGGCCAACTGCTGCTATCTATTACCACAATCATGTCTGCCTCGCTGAGGAACGGTTGGATGTTGTATCCAAGGTGTAGAGGATGATTTGTCGGAAAATTCATGTAGGCTGGAGTTTCTACGACAGGGATGGATAGGAGCTCCGCTAATTGAACTAATATTTCAACAGTTTTAGGGTTTCGTCCTAAATAACGAGTATAGATGACGGGATTTGTTGCCGAAAGAAGTTGATGCGCTAACGTGTTTATCGCTGCTGGATCTGCTTGTATCGATGTGGCAGGCTGAATTTTTGTAGGGATCTCGATCTGTGATAGTTTTTCAAATAATAGTTCTCGGGATAGTGATAAGAAGACAGGACCACGGGGCTCTGTCATTGTCAAACGAAGAGCACGAGATAAGATATAATTGATGTTTCGATTCGTGGAAGGCTCGTGACACCATTTTACATAAGGTTGTATGAGTCGCTGGGTGCCGCCCACTTCTGAGAATGCAAGGTAGTGAGGACCAGGAGTGCCTCCCCATACTTCGTCTTCATGTGTGACGTTATGACCTGCTATGATAATCATTGGAATATTTTCATTGAAAATTGCTTTGATCTCCATTGCCCCATGAAGAAGACCAAAGGAGACATGCAACAATACGACTTGAGGTAGTCCCGTGCCCATGGTATAGCCTCGTGCCATTGCTAGAGCAAGGCTTTCATGTCGTGCATTAATGTATCGAGGAAATTTATCTAAGGATGAAAATTTTGCTAAGGCTTCCCAGAAGGGAATATACTCGCTACCTGGAGACCCAAACACATATTTTATTCCCCAATGTCTGAAGATTTCTAAATACGCTTCTGCAGCAGAATCGACTTTGTGTACCTTAACAAAGGATGTTGAGTGATCAATCTCGGACATAATTCAATAATAATGTCTTTAGTCAATTTAATGCTTGAGATTATACTTAGCGCGGATCCCTTCACTACCCGCCTCCCGATAGACATATTAGTCAGGATAACATGCGAAAAAGACGATATTATATAACTATAACATCTTAAGGGTGTCGTACTCATGGGTACACTTAATCACGCGTGTAGGGGAGAAGTCTGAGCGTACTGCAAATGCAGTGATGACCCCTCAGCTTCTTCCCCACTTTTTAATAGTGACTGCGAAGGGATAACTGTTGTCCTTGACATATTATGCTCGCGTATATGGACCGAAATAGGCTGATCTGGGATTTAAGGACTTCAAGTCAGGAAAAATAAAAGATCTTGGTACTGACTGAAATTCTAATCAGTTAGTCTCTCACAGCCAGAATAACCACATCGTCTAGTGCATGAATCCCCCGCATTTGGTCGGCTTCTATCGAAACATATTGATGCGCTTCAAGTTCGATCTCGTCCTCACCGGATGTGATGATTGCCTTTCCCTGTAGCACGAGGAAGAACGCGGCATGCGATGCCAGATGTGGAGGAACCCGTCCATTTTTTCCCAGAGCGATCCGCATCACAGCATATCCATCAGTTTCTGCAAGCGCCGCCTTTTGAGGACTGTGCAGAAACTCCAGATTCTCAAATATATCGCCACGTGTCATGTGTATTCACAAGCTGATCATCTTCGTTTAGGTATATAAACAATAATGAATGGACAAAGTGGTAGAGAAACGAGAAGATCAATCCCAACTCGTTATAAAAGTATCTGGGATTGAAGACTTCAAACTGTTGGAGGAAACAAGCTAGCTATAGTATTAGCACATCAGGAGGGTCAAATACAATATCTACAAGCTAGCTAGCTTTTCCGCGGCCTCGGGCGCCATACATGCAGTGATAGCAGGGACCGTATTTCTGTGGGTCACGCACCTCGAGACACCATGCTTCGGGTCGCCAACCACGCGTAGGACACCAAATGATGTGCTTCATAGACAGCTCTTCTGATGTGTCAATAGATAACAAGGGATGTAGCTTAAGGGAGAGGGGTAATGATCACACCATTGGCATTTAATCTAGCTTACGGTGGCATGATTAATGCCCAGAAGATGATTGCGGCGAGGGCGCCGAGAATGATGAGTGCGAAGGCATCTTGATTCTGCATATTGTGCCATGATATTAGTGTCCGTGTCGAGGTATAACAATGTCGAAGGGTGAATCTTGAGAGGGGATAGCTAGCTTAAAATAACTTACGATTAACTAGCTTTAACGTTAGCGCGCGCGCGTCTCGCCAATTGACACCTCATAAAGCAATGCTTCATACGCGAGTTCAAAGGGAATCGCGTAATAGCGTTTCCATGAAGGATCATTCCAGTGCTCGTATGTCATTCCTTCTTTCCTGGCGATGTGAGAAGTCATGGACGTGAGCTTGTGAAATAAAATATCTGATATCTTAGCTACCACTCGTACTTCGGTTTTGCGATGGTCTGCCAGCAGGATCGGCAGATGGGTCGTTGCTCTTCCTGATACTGAATGTACACTTGAATATCCTTACGATGACATGTTATGTTCCACGGGTTTCCACACTGTTCTCGATTGAACATGCTATCCTCACCATTTGTGTTGTATGAGTAAGACGACTAGAGGAGGTCAGCGAGGGAGAAGAGATTCGCATTACGAATAGGGCAAATAGTGGTGGGGTCTCCCTTCCTTCCTCGCTCAAAGAAGAGAGATGCTGTCCTGCTATTTAGTAGGTGATGTAGGAACAGGGGGAGGGGTATTCTTTGAGGTCTGATATGATCCCGCTTATCATAACCAGAGTTAGGAAAAGTTGATTATTATTTGCACGCTCCACTCTATCTATTAGAATTATGCGAGTTAGAGATTTGAGTCCAACGAGTGCGTGCGTCGAATCCCCATTTCATACGAGGATATCTATCAATTTCATCCGGTTTGATTTTTATTTGAGTTCTTGGACCATCCCAGAAGATGATGAGCAACGTTTCTTTTGATATTATACTTCCAATTTCAAGCGCACCTTTAGGTAAAAACCCAAATATTCCCTTTGCTGATGTTTTTTTACCGTTAGGGTTTTCAGATTCGCCTTCTAAACCATAATACCATTGATTTGCGTATGGAAAAATGTGAGGTTCTCCCCATAATCCAAGTGGTACCTTCAATAAGGACATGATAGCCCCTGTCTCTTCGTCATGCCATAGAATTTTTTCTTTGACAGCGGTGAGAAACATGTCTTTGGGCGCATCGGTCCATTCAATGTCTTGGGTACAGTACCCGTATAAAGTTGGAGGAAAGCGTTTGTATCGTCGTAACGCCTCAACATATTGCTGCATGTTTTCTGGCACGAAATAGAGATTATAGGGAGGGCGTTCGTGGATAGGTTTGGACGCAATTTTGCCTTCTTGCTCCAGTTGGCGTTTATACTTGAATAGAGATCCACGTGAAATTTGTTTGGTTTTCACAAAGTGATTAAGCAAGTCGCGAGTCCGTACTTCGCCCTGCTCATAAATATATAGCCAGATGTCATTGTGAGATACGGTAGCCATAGTCGATCACTTGAAAATCGTCGTATACCTAGTATAAACGTAGTACTACATATATGCAATTCTCCATAATTGACAGTGAGGATTTTAAACGATGAAAACACTCTTTGACGTTACAACTATTAATGGCGTGACCTTGAAGAATCGCTTTGTACGCTCTGCAACGTACGAATGCATGGCGACCGACGATGGATTTGTCACACCAGAACTCATTGACCTCTTAGTCGACCTGACAAAAGGCGGTGTAGGCATGATTATTCCGGGATTTGCATACGTCTCCAAAGACGGACAATCGCCGCCCAAACAACTCGCGATCTACAACGACGACTTCATCCCCGGACTCACAAAGATGGTGAACGCCGTACATCACGCCGGGAGTTCTATCGTCATCCAACTCGCAAACTGTGGAGCCATGAGTACACAACAACTCACGGGTACGCAACCGATGGGGCCATCCATCCTCGAAGGTCCTGAAGGACCAATGTGTCGAGCGATGACACAACGTACGCGCGCGCGTAGATGATAAATAAAGCTAGCTCGCTATGTGAGATACTGTTCAATAACGTTGAACAGAACGTTCTAAAACATAGTATTATCTATCACAAACACGATAGCTAGCTAGACATTGGCCCTTAGTAAAATGAGATCAGTATTCCTCAAAGTCGCTGTATACTGTATTCCTCTTGTGCAATCTGTTCCCGCTTGGACAGGTTTAATGACCCTCCCTTTTGCAGGGTATGTCTTATTGGTCTTCACTAATTTTCCCGTCAATGTCGTGTCAGCAGTAGTGGATTTCTTCACCCCGCTGTGTGTTTTCGAGAAGATAGTCGCAATTATTGGTCTTGTGATTCTCATGTACTCAGTTATTTACATGAAGCGAACGAAACATCGGGGGTTAATCACTTCAGGACCTTACCGGTTCATTCGACACCCTCAATATCTGGGAATGATCCTCGTGATGCTCGCGTGCACAAGCTGGAGTGTCTGGATCCTCACAAACACGTTTGGGGTGGGCTTTTTAACACCAAACCAGACCATTGGTGTCTGGTTCCTAGCACTATTGACCTATATTCTATTAGCGTATATTGAAGAGCAGGCTCTCATACGACAGTTTGGAGTAGTCTATATGAGCTATCAACGGCAGACACCGTTCTTCATCCCATTTGTGAAGCCTCATAAGAAAGAGTTCACTCTCTTAAGTTCCATCGGTATCCCCGTGCTCCTACTATTTGGGTTACTTGCAAGCTAGCTAGCTGACTACTGTCTCAGGTCTCTTATCAGTGATGTAATCTTTAAGATATCGGCTTGAATGTTATTTCCTAGAACCAACCGAGACAGACGCGCGCGCGTATAGGAAACTAGCTAGTTAGCACGCATGTGTATATTGGATGACAGATACCCCAGAAATTTTATCTCCACTACGCACGCGCTTTGTCAAGCAGCAGTAGTTATAAATAACATCAAAATTCTAACCAAATCTGGAAAGGATATGTCAGAATCCTGGGATCATCTAAGCGGTAAATGGGCCATCGCAAGAATGTTTCAACAACTAGGATTCAAAGTTGATGTTGAAGTTCCATTATACCTTTTTGGAAGCAAGTATATCTTTGATGTGATTGCCATTAAAAATCAAGCAGCCATTGTTATAGAAGTGGGATTATTGCAGCATCGAGATATTAGTTTTGATGAATTATACGATGTCGTCAAGAAACGTTATTCAAGATTCCATGTTCGTCATGTTACGTTCAGTAATCCCCAAATGGATCAACTAGACCTTCAACCCCTAACACCTGACGATATTCCTAGAATTCAAAGGGAAATCAATTCAAGAAAAAAACCTGATGATACGCTACACATTAGAGATTAACTTACACATAATTACGCAAGCATTTCCTATGTATATATAATAACGCGCGCGCGTGTCTGTTACTACTGCTTTTCGGCATTCAGGTTTTTTTCTACAAGGTTACGGAGTTCCATCATCGACGATCGTCTATCCTCTTGATTGAGTCTACCTGTCAATTCCATGTCTATTCTTTCAAATACTTCGTCTACGTGCTCTGGTATTCTGTGTTCTTGGGCAATCACTTCTTGACAAATTATTTCAGCAATTCTTTCGGTTACTTGAATATATTCTTCTTCTTGTGTTTGTACTGATTGAATCGGTTTCCAATATGGTTTCCAAGTGGTGATTAAACGTTTCAGTAAAAAACGTTCTTCAGCATTCAGACTGTGCCCATGAAGGAACATATACACGTCTCCTATCAGAGTAATCGTAATTCATTTTTATATTATTGACTAGCTAGCTTTATTTATCATCGCCAGTGAAAACTTAGTGGAAGTCTGAAATGACTAGGGGTTGGATGCGCTGTCTGAAGAAATCATGGAAGTCAAGATAAAATTTCATCAACTTGATATCGCTAAATGGTTTGGTCATAATAAATTGGAAGTCATTTATGTTGTGGACAATACGGCAAAATATGGAGACGTCATCCACACACTAATAACAAGGTATCAAAAAGTTCGGGACTTTGATTTTAAACAAGCAGAAGCAGATTTTTATGACCATTTCTTAATAACCTCTAAGGGCAGAATCGTGAGACGGATACTGGATGAACCGATTGATGAAAAAGAAGTAACCGTCTGGTATTTTTTTGATGTTTGATAGCTAGCTAACTCAGCTCTTTGCATGTTTGCTCTTTACGCGCGCGCGCGTACACGAGCTTACACACGCATGCCTCTCCTCAAGTAACGTGGGTGCATTAGTATCGAAACTAAGGTGGGAGAACTGACACAGCCATCGCAAGTCGCAACGGTCATGACTGTCGTGAAACAGCTTGCTGTATCCAGCGTCATGCTCTTGGTTAATATTGTTGTCTTCTATGTCTCTGCGGGTTCCATTGATGGGCGAGCATGGATGTTCTTCATTGCTTCAACCCTACATTATTCTGTTAGCATTCTCATACAGTATCGTTTGAATCCCGAGTTATTAGCGGCGAGACTTGTGTTACGCCGTGAGGGATCAAGAAGATGGGATGAAATTGTGATGCGCGTGAGTAACCTGGTGGTGTTATTGGCGATGCCGTTTGTTGCGGGATTCGATGTGGGGAGATGGAAGGGGACACTGTTAGATGGCCTATTTGTTATCCCGGGAATCTTGTTGTTTCTCCTCTCCTCGGTCCTGCTCAACTGGGCGATGGCAGTGAATCCTTATTTTGAGCCCACGGTGAGAATCCAGCGAGATCGCGATCACCGGGCGGTGACGCTTGGACCGTATCGTGTAGTGCGGCATCCGGGATACCTTGCTGGAATCGCCTATGTATTCTCAGCCCCAATGATCATCGGATCAGGTGTGGCGATGATCCCTGCAGGAATCTACCTGCAGCTCATCGTGTTGCGTACCGCGTTGGAGGATAACACGCTACGTCAAGAATTGGCGGGTTATACTGAATATACGAAAACGGTCAAATATCGGCTTTTGCCTGGGATATGGTGAGTGAACGCGCGCGCATATGAA
>JAOZHK010000184.1 GCA_026014905.1 Candidatus Bathyarchaeota archaeon | reverse complement strand
CCTGTGCAATGATACCCGCGGGACCAACCGTATCAAACTTGGTTTGGACGGCACGGTCGACACCCAAAAACGCATGAGACGCAATGACAATCTTTCCTCCTTTCGCACGAATCTTTGCCTGTATTTCTTCACTCATTGTCTGAACTCCTGGTTCTCGTAGCCCTGTTACATGTGGTACAACCACAACATTGAATCCTGGAAAGGCATCTACTGCGGCAAGACCTGTACCGCCTCGTGTGCTCGCGATAACAATATCCATGACTCCGAGTTCCTCTGCCCGAGCTTTAACTGCAGTGAACGTTTCCTCAGTATTTTTTTCACCGGGACCCGAGAAATATAAAATCGATTTCCGACAAGACATTTGTATCACCATTTCGCAAGATATAGACAATTACCTATATCAACTATTCTACGAGCGCGTATATCAACCGATTACTTCCTGTTCTGGTAACTATCTCAAGGAAAACAACGAAATCGAGATGGAATTCGAAAACCTGGATATTTTTATAGTTCTGACCTTACTATAAACTGTAAAGGATGAGATGGAATGGATAAACCAAAGGACATAGCTCCATTATCCACGGATACAAACCCATATCTTAACATAATTGAGACAGCCCAAGGAAAAATGCGATTTCTAAATCTAAAAGAGTTGCTTGGTGTTGCTGATCAATATAATTTTGGCGTCCTAGCAGCGAACGCAGTTGTTCCTGAGATGGTTTATGGAGTGCTAGATGCGGCCTTTGAATGTAATTCACCAGTTATTATCGAAGCCGCTGAGTCTCAGATAGGTTATGCTCTTCCAGGCCAAGATTATACCGAGAAACTGACGAGATTTAAAGATCTAATTATTGACGCTTTAATAGCTCGTGTCAACAAGTATGGGCAGCGGATACCCATTTGTCTTCATATAGATCACCTCCAAAAAGATCCAGAGATCGCTTACGTAGCGTCAAAACTCGGTTACACCTCTGTTGAACTGGATTTTTCCAAACAATCCACAACTGATCGCACTGAAGCAGTTCGACTTAACATCGCAAAATGCGCTCCAATCATCGATGATCTGCATGCATTAGGGATCAGCGTCGAAGTTGAAGAAGGAGAAATTGGGAGTGCACATGCCCGATCAGCCCAATCACGCGCCGAAATCGAGCAAGAGATCACGAAAGTAGACGACGCCACATTATTGGTTGCAGGAGCTAATCCCGAGGCATTAGCCGTATTCATTGGAGCTGCACATGGTGAAATGACTGGCGATCCTCCTATCTTTTACTCACAAATCGGCAAGATCCGAGCTGGATTACGCACGAGAAACATTGATGTTCCGGTCGTCTTACACGGAGGAACAGGACAAACGTATCAAGGATTTAACGAAGCAGTACGTCAAGGTGCCCGAAAGTTCAATTATGCTACCCGATTCTGGACAATTCTCTACAGTCACCTCCAGAAGAATCCTAAGGGGATATCGATTCTTGAAGAAATGGAAGAAGCAGCTAAGAAGATAGGGAGAAGCAGTCGTTATGTATGGGTTGAATTTGCTGAGAAATTATATGATGAAATCCAACCCGAAGTCTTTCAACAAGCACAAAATGAGATTCGGATTCACGCTTGTGAACTTATGGAGGAAGCGTATTTATCGAAAGGAATGGCGTCTCACTATCCTCTTCTTATATGATACATGCGGATATTAAAGGTACGAGCGTTGCTACCTAGCGCGGTGAATACCCTTTCACCTTGATTTGCGTCATGATTTTGACAACATCCCTATGGTGAAGGGTATAATTTTTTGGAAGTCGAATACCCGTTTTAGCGTCTATCGCTAACACATAATTCTCTGCTAATCGTGTGTGAATTCGTCGAGCCAAGTCAAATGGAGTGGCTCCATCAGGCATAAGATAGACATCAGGTAAAACATTTTCATGATGGTCAACGAATTTCGTTTCATCGCTGACAGGATAAATCATGTTAGTTTTTAGCAGTTTAAAGACCACCGTGTTTAATGCCTGTTGTATGCCTGTACGCATCCACTTCGCGATTACCCGCCGCTCTATATAATCTATCGCTCGACGCTGGTCAAGGGTGAGAGAAGCGGAATTTTTAATTCGAAACATTTCTTGGCCTGGCGTGTACTCTAACAGTCCTTGCTTCTCAGCTCTCCGAAGAGCTAATTCGGCTTCTGCAGAGCATGCTGCTACAAGACTGCGACCAAAATACTCCGTTAGCTCTTTGTAGTTGGTTTCAGCTGGTGAGAGATCCATTTTATTAGCGATGATGAGTGTTGGTTTTGTTAAAGGCAAAAGAGTTGCAGCAAATTGTAGCTTCTCCTCCTGAGACCATTGTTCAAAAGGCTTGGAATCCAATTCTGAAATGCGTAATGCTGACAGAATCTGTGTTCGATTAGCTTTAATCCCTGAAAGTATCGTTGTCAATGCACGGGGTAACGATGATACTGCCTCCTCTCGGAGGATCTGTTGTTCATTACGAGTAAGGATATCAGTAATCCAATGATTAATCTCCATTTCAATGTCGACAGCATCGAGGATGGGATTTCCACTTCCTCGTTGACTTAACTTTCCATCTGAGTCAATAGAGCCAGACGCATCCACAACATGGATGAGTGCGTCTGCTTGACCGATAACTGTTAAAAATCGATTTCCAAGTCCTCGACCTCGCCAGGCCCCTTTCACTAGACCTGGTACATCGATGATACGAATAGGGACATATCGCCAACCGTTAATGCATGTCGAGTTAATGGGGTTGTCAGATACATTCAGTTCTGAACAGACACAGATATCACTCACATAAGCAGTACCGATGTTGGGTTCTTTCGTTGTGAAGGGATAGGTAGAGATTTTTGCTGATAAAAGAGTTGCGGCATTGAAGAGCGTTGTTTTACCAACGTTTGTTTTCCCTATAATTCCGATGGTTATCAAAGACCATCAATTACTGTATAGAAAACGTAGCATTATAAGATTTTCCTTAGGGTTATTCAGGTTCCTCGAGCTATACTGGGCGCACATGATAGCTAGTTACTTCTTCCAGCAATCTTAAAAGGTGTGGAAAACCCTTCGTCGACGAGGCGTTGATGCAAGGTTTGTTTTAGCAGGCCTAAACCTTCCGAGGTTTTTGCGCTAACTAAGAAGAGGGAAAAAGCTTCAGATTTGTCACCTAGTTCATGCCTGAATGCGGTGAGTGCATTCGCTTGTGCTTGTGGATTGAGTTTGTCAATCTTATTTGCCACTACTATAGGTCGTCGTGGCAAGGTTCGGAGAAGAAATTGAGTCATCTCCACATCAATTGAGATGAATCCTTTTTTTTCTAATCGTTGCTTGACTTCGAGAAAGGTTGAAAGGTCAAATACATGAATAGTCAAAATTATGTTCTGAGATTGCCTTTCTAAGAACTGTATAATGCGATCATTAATCATGTTTTCTAATCGTTTCGATGCACCAAGCATGCGTCCTAATCCAGGCATATCGATGAGAACCAGACCAGAGTCGAGCGGGTATTTATGGATATTCCGTGTTGTCCCTGCCCTCTTTCCAGTTTTAACATTTAATCCTACGAGGAGCCGGATCAGGCTACTTTTTCCAGCGTTTGGTCTCCCAGTAAAGACGAGGTATTTAGCGCACAAGAGTGATTTTCCTCTTCATAAGAATGCCTTAGTGATAATAAGATGTAGTGGAGTACTCAGTAAATTGTACTCGTGATGTGTTATAAAAATATTTTAACGCTGTTTATGGAGGAGGAGGTGTTAATCGTCATCATGTACGCTGTTATCGATGGCGATGACAAATCCTAATAATAATCGTTTATCGTAATTCCCGTCAGTGATTTTTACAGCGTAGGTGTCACTGTAATCAAATAGGCTTCCCCCTAGAAATAGATCGCGAAAGAAGTCGCTTTTCGCTACTCTTGCTACTGATTGTCCGTGCGCGGTTTTTATTTGAAAGTCTTTGCCAAGAAAGTTGCCTTGAGCCTCGAGTAGCCGTTGCCCTCGGGCGTCTTCTAGCCACAGTTTTGGCCGAAAGAGAGTGAGAAGTTTGCGATTAGTTCGACCTATAGTGTCTTCATGCTCGTCTTTGAGGACGAATGAAGGGCGTAAAGATACGATCTTTCGTTCAACTGAGAAAAGTCGCTGCCCATTTAGGTTCGTCACTTCGGTGAAGGCACGAAGGGATAATGCTCGACGATGCATACGAGCAATTGCTGTTCCTGCCTGATTGTATATATCACCGCTCCCCCAGTTCCACCAGTCTTCTTTAATGACATAGTAATCAATCTGATAATCTTGAAGACTCATCATTGCTATTCTCTCAGAAACCTCATAGAGGCCAAATGGATTATAGATTATGAAGGTACACTCTAGATTTCAACTCGATTTATAAGACAGAGACATCTGTGAACTACGCTGTACAACGAGATTATTGTGTCTTGTAAAACGAGTAGTTGAGAAGATCTCCATGAATATCCGAGAAGCATTTAGAAGTGAATTTTCATTTTTCACAGGAAATACGCGCGCGCTTGCACTGGCGATACCTATATTCCTCGTTATTCGAACACTTGTTCAAGAACCAGTAGTACGACAATAGGCCCTAGCCCGCGCAAGCTACTTTGAGAGTATATTTAGCCTAGGATATTGATCAATAATTCATAAAATAAATATGGAGGCAAAATGAATTTTCTGTAACTAACTTTCGCAGGCAGATGTTTTCGATAAGATGACTATTGTCTCCCTAATATTAATCCTCGGAGGAGTCGCTGCAGCCTCGTGGTTATTAGAACGAACAGTTAAACCACTAAGCTGGATTGTGAAAGCCATCTCGTTTTTAGGGTTTTTTATCGGAATCATTCTATTAATCACCGCAACTGGTATGTGGGAATCCATACCCGATGTGTACACGCAGTATCTTTTAATTGTAACAGGATTTGCGCTGATACTGAAACCGATTAAAGATATTCCATGGGCCGCGTTGATTGCTTTAATCGTTGGAGGAGTGTGTGCTGGATATATCTTTCTCTATGTACCCTTACCTGAAACTGTGTTTGGCATCGCATCGACTTGGATATATTTAATTCTTTTTCTGGTACCCACCTTAATGGTGTACACTTTCTTCAAATTTATCGAAGACTTACTGCGCTTAGTTGGATTTCTCTTAGCGTCAAGACCTGTTGCCATCATTCTCGGCTTAATCTGCATTCTCCAAGGCGTCCTTCTCTTCACTAACAGAAGCATCTTCATTCTATTATTATCGTGATAAGCAAACTATTGCAGCCAGCTCATTGTGAAAAGCAAGACCCAGAATTATTATATAAGAGTCAGCAATAGTGACGTGACACACCTGTAGCTAACTAGCCTAGCTGCCTGTTCCAAGTGGTTAAATAGGATGTGTTCATTATGAAGTCGCTTGAATTTGAGATTAATCTGCTCAGAAAACTCGTTGAGTGTAACACAGATGCACAGTCGAAACTCGAATATGACAAATGTGCTGAGATTCTTGTGCAGGAAGCTGAAGCTAATGCTTTGACTGTAGAAGTCATTGATGGTGAGAAAGGAGCTCATGATGGTTTATCTCGACCTAATGTGATCGTCACCCTCGACGCGGGGTCGGATACCACACTATTATTGGAGGCTCACTTTGATATAGTACCACCGGGTTCAGGATGGACATATCCTCCCTTCAAGCTCACAGTCACTGAAGATCGAGCTTATGGTCGCGGTGCAGCCGATAACAAGTCAGGTATCGTAGCGGCTTACGGAGCTCTTCGACAACTCGTAAATGAGGATATTGATATCAACCTTGTATTGATTGCAAGTATTGATGAAGAGATTGGTGGCCAATATGGAGTTGACTATGTCCTTGATCAAAAAAAGTTAATTGGTGATGCTGCTTTAGTTCTCGATGCTGGACCTGAGCGGCTATCTGTTGGTGCCAGTGGGATCCTTTGGGGAAAGATCACAGTTGAGGGAGTTCAAGGCCATGCAGGTTATCCCTTTAAAGCTGATAACGCTATCGATCGTGCAATGAGCCTATTAAGTGCGCTTCAACCCTATCGAAAGTGGGTGAATCAGAAAACATCGCAGCTGTATGCTCCTCCCAACGCTCTTCACGAGTTCATATGGGGTCGCTTTACTGTTACTATGATACATGCAGGTGAAAAAGAGAATATAATTCCAGGCCACTGTGAAATGCGATTTGATCGACGGCTTTTACCCGAAGAGGATGTCCATGAGGCGGAACAAGAGCTGCAGGACTTCTTTGAACGGGCAAAAGCGACCGTGGGATGTAGCGCATCCCTCGACATCACCACGCGTCTTCCAGGCTATCTCACCCCGTCGGGGCATCCTTTAGTACAGGTCATTAAAGAACAAATTGAAAGCCTCAAGGCGCACAAAATTCTACTTGCTGGAGAGCTGGGTGGAAACGATGGAAGTTTTTTCGCGAAACACGCAATTCCCGTCGTCTGCTATGGTCCCATCAGAGCTGATACACACTATCACGGCATCAATGAGTTTGTTTACTTAGATGACCTTCGCAACGTCCGTGACCTCATCATTAGTCTAGGAAAAACTCCTCGAGAGCAAC
>JAOZHK010000131.1 GCA_026014905.1 Candidatus Bathyarchaeota archaeon | reverse complement strand
CATTCAAATTCACGGACGCGACGATGTTTACCACGTTGATGATCGGGCGTTTCATGATGACGATGCCATGATGCTATAGTTCTTTAACCACTTTACGGATCGCTTGTTTCGCCTGCGTCCCGGATCGTGCCCCGGTGCACACCATTTTGCCGGTACTAAAAATCAGTGTCGCGGTCTTCGGTTGCTTCAGCCGAAACACCAAGCCAGGAAAGCGTTCAGGCCGATACTCAACATTTGGGAAGGCTCTCACGACGGCGCTTAAATCAATGTTCTGTTGGAGAGTGACCGATGCCACAGTATTTTCGATGGTTATACTCGCCCTGACGATCGACATGCCACAGTAAACCTTACACAAAGAGATGTGTAAACCTCTTATAAAGACTATATAGCTCACTAGTACTCAAAATATGAGTATACTAGTGACCAGCTTGTGAACATTGACTAAAGCCATAAGTATCTCCTACACACATTAAAAGGCATAAGATCGTGATACCATGAGACTTGTTTCCGTAAAAATTCCTGAAGCACTTATTGACGGACTAGACGAATTAGTGAAGTCAGCTATGTATCCTAGCCGAAGCGCAGCACTTCGCGCAGCCGTTCGAGACATGTTAAAAAGAGAACTCTGGAGCACCGAAGCATACTAGCTGTTCGCTTCTCTTTCCTATGTGTGTGGGACTTAATTTAGCTCCCTCCTTCCTGCTCACTCTCCCCTTCATATATATTCTCTCCAAAGACACAACACACACAACACGTAAGTTAGCTAGCTAGCAAGCACTAACCTCTACATTTTTTCGTATGCCAAGATTCGCGCGCGCGTAACAATCCACAGTTGTCTCGTTCAATACTGCGCCCACTTGCACTCAAACCTAAAATCACTCTTCCCACTTCTCCCTGAACCAGCTAACTATCAATACGATGTTATATATGAGTTATTGAAAACACATACGCGCGCGTTATCTCGACCCACCATTTTGCTGACGGATGCATTTTTTGTCCGGTTTTCACGTTTTATTACCTTTTGGTAATATTCATTCTAGCTGAGCTAATCTAGCTTGATACGTGTTGTGCAGCCTCATCAGCTAACAAGCTAAAAAAAATAGACTCTGTAATAGAGTGATAAATTTCAAAAAAATTTGGTTATGCGTGGTAGTCGGTTTCAGACAGATATCCGCATTCAAAAAGGATATCGACTAACCGTTTTGTTGGTTTCCGCATATGTTGTTTGAACATTGTTGTTCAAGATTATATATACCTCATTCTCTATATTAATATTTATTACAGAAAATATATAGATGTATGGAGGTAGTCATAGGCTACAACAATGCAGTGAACAATTGACGCGCGTGTGAGTTTTTAAATAGTAATTATTCAAATTAGTAACTTAAGTACGCACACGTGTTAAAAGTTGTTTTATAATGGGTAAACGTAGAATATCAATCGACGATTTACAACAATTCCGATTCATTTCCGATCCGCAGGTTTCACCGGATGGACGTAAAGTCGCCTTTGTTCACACTACAATTGATTATAATAAGCAATGTTGCGATAAGCATATCTGGATCTGGAATGCACAGATTGATAGCGCGGAACAGTTTACGTCCCGTCGTGGAAACGATTTCTATCCGCGCTGGTCACCCAATGGACAATACTTGTTTTTCCTTTCTAAACGTCATCAGCTCGAGAAGCAAACTCAGCTGTATGTCATTTCTTCTACTGGAGGAGAGGCGCGACTCGTAGCTTCCGTCGAGGGGGGGCATTCTGAAGCCGATGTGGGCGCCAGATTCACAGCGGATATTGTTTTTATCCCGTGTCTGGACTGAAGGAAAACCTGACACTGATGTTCGAGTCATTAAACGATTGAATTACAAGTATGACGGGGTTGGACTCTTCGCGGGGACACGGATCCACCTCCATACTGTCGAGATTGGAGGTAAACCGAAGCAGCTGACCAAGGGAGAGTTCGATGGTGATGCAGCGAAATGGTCACCAGATGGTGCCAACATCGCTCTGATCGTGAATACCGCTGCGATGAGTGATCAACCATATACCGATATATCTGTGAAGAATCGTTGGCCTGAACCAGTCCAGGATCCTGATCTTTCTTATATCCGTGATATCTACCTCATGTCCGCGGAAGGCGGTGAGTTAAAACGGCTGACTTCGAGGCAACATATCATTACCGATCTGTCGTGGAGTCCTGGTGGAGAAGAAATTGCCTTCATTGGCCATGATTTCACTTGGCATGTCTTAACCAATACAGACATTTGGATACTCTCGGTTGAAGGAGGGGAACCTTTACGCCTGACGAGTGGCTTCGATCGAGATATTGGAATTAGCGTTCTAAGTGATTTACGCGTGTCCACGCCGAGTCCGGGAGTCATTTGGGCTTCCGATGCGTCATCTCTCTATTTCGGAGCCATTGATCTTCCGCACGTAAACATCTATTGCGTTAACCGTGAATCCGGAAATGTGACGCAGGTGACGACGAGAAAAACGGTGTGTGGTTTCAGCCTTTCTACTGATAGTGCAGTAATAGCATATACGGCCATGACTTCAACTCAACCCGAAGAGCTCTGGATTAAACGTGGTGACGATGAACACCAAGTTACTCATGTGAATAATAACCTATTGAACAGTTTCGCGCTTAGCTCTCCAACCCAGATGACGTTTCGGAATGAGTTGGGCCAGGAGATTGACGGGTGGATCATCAAACCGGTAGATTATGAGAGCGAGAAACAGTATCCGACGATTCTCCAAATGCATGATGGTCGAGCTGGCTGTTACGTTGATGCCATGTACTTTGAATGGCAAGTGTTGGCGGCGAATGGATACGTCGTCATCTACTCAAACGCGCGGGGAAGCAGTGGATATGGGCAAGATTACAAACGAGCAGGACTCTACAATCATGCAATCCTAGAGTTTAAGGACACAAAGGATTTTGTTGAGAATGCTATTCAACAATGCCCGTTCATCGACGTCACTAAGATGGGTGTCACCGGAGGCAGCTATGGTGGCTATATGACCAATTGGATCATCTCCCACTCAAATAGATTCCATGCAGCCGTGACTTGTCGTACCCAAGTAAATAACGTGAGTCGAGTTGGAACGGCCGATGGAGGATACATGCGACCTGACCGATATACAGGTGATAACGACTATATTGGAAATATGGAGAAACACATGGCCCATTCGCCACTGACATTTGTGAAGAATGTTACGACACCGACGCTTATCATTCACAGTGAGCAAGATCTTCGTCTTACCATTGATGAAGCTGAGCAATGGTTCGTAGCCTTAAAGCTTCATGGTGTACCCACTGAATTTGTTCGATTTCCCAATGAAACCCATGAACTCAGTCGTAGTGGCAAGCCGAAGCATCGAGAAGAAAGACTCCAGCACATACTCCGATGGTTTGACAAATACCTTAAATAACGCTCTTCCGCGCGTGCCTTTAACCCTGCTGCGGATAGTCCAGCGGGGCGATTCTGCTCTTCACGTCTTCTTCTATCAAATAAGCAGTTACTCCGCTAAGCGCGACCATGATATGTGTTTGGTCTTGTTTATCTACTATTGTTAATCGGTGTTGAGCCTTACTCGTGATTGAAGCAATATGCTCATAGGGGAGCTCTAATGCTTTAGTGTAACTTCCTCGTCTTTCCTCAATGATCCTGATCTTATTCTGAGACAATAATAGATATCCTTCAGTATCCTGATAGCGTATTCGATAACTTGTCTGGACTACATTTGCTTCGCACAGTTTCTGGTTGATTATCCGTGGTAATCGTAACATCGTTATTCACAACTCAAGAAGATATGTAGCGTGAATAATCATCCCGTCGTCAGCGTAGTCAGAGAAGCATGGATAGATACGTTCTCTCAAATGCTAACCGACAAGAAGTATGTCTATTTATTTTGTGATTAACTCTATTAATATGTTGAAATAAAACTATAGAAAATAGTACTAGTTAGTTACAAGTCGATTCTAATCATCATGAAGATGACGCTTTATGATTAGATATCCTTTTTTTAGATCGAAATATGCGCGTTTTGGTGGTTGTTCTAGATAAGTCGCGCGCGCGTCCGGGGAAAGTTCAGGAGTGTGTTGCGGATTTTCTCTTGCATAGTAGACTGGACACGTGTGGTTATCCGGTGGGATAAATCTGTTTATAGACGTTGCGTGTCAGATTTTGTGGTGTGACGCCTAGTGGTCGAGGTGTTATCTCAACAGCGTGCTTCCACGCGTCACTTGTTCTGACTGAGGGGCTTTCCATTTCATAGATAGCAACAAACTTTGGTGTCCCTTCAACCGATTCATATCGATACGCTGCGATAACACCGGGTACTTGAAGTAACGCGGGGATATGTTCGTCATTATACCACGCGTTGAAGTCTGATTCTACTCCTGGGTCGACATCCATTCGAACCATATACAAATATTTTGCTCCGGTCATAATATTCACTCCTATACAATATTTGCTGGACAGTTATAGGATTTCGGTTCCAGATTGTAACCTGCCTCAGGGATCCAACGCTGCTTTTTTACCCTGTATCGTTGATTAGCATTAAATACCTAACGCGTTAATGTCATAACGGACTCAAATGAGCTATGATCTATCGAATTACAAAGCGACCGGAACACATGGGATGGTCACTGCATCCCATCCGTTAGCTGCCGACGCTGGACAAAGTATTTTGCAAAAAGGGGGAAACGCCGTGGACGCCGCGATCGCGACGGCTTTTGCCTTGACCGTCGTGGATCCGTGTATGTGTAGTATCGCTGGACGTGGGGAAATCAACCTCTATAACGCGAGTGATGGAAAAGCATACAATCTTGAATTTATAGCAGTATGTGGCGAACGGGCTCGGGCTGATCTCTATGATGTCCTTCCTCGCGAGCCCGGTACGTGGTGGAATGTGAAAGGTGATGCGAATAAACTGGGGTATCAATCCATCTGCATTCCCACGGCGTTAGCGGGACTCTGCACAACTCATGAGCGATTCGGCATACTCGAACTACCGAATGTGATTCGTCCCGCCATGGTCTTAGCTCAACAAGGATTTCCAGTTGACGCGACCCTCGAAAACACGATTGATGAGAATTTTGAAAAGCTGAATCAATTTCCCGCATCCGCAAAGATCTTCTGTCCTCACGGTCGACCGCTGATGCGTGGAGAAACTTTGGTAATGACCGATTACGCACACACCTTAACACAAATTGCCCAAGATGGTCCGGAAGTGTTTTATCGCGGTGCTTTAGCCGAGCGTATTATTCGTGATATTAACGCTCATGACGGACTTATTACGTACAAGGATCTTGAAACGTATCGTGCGACTCTTTCCACGCCCCAATCGGTCAAGTACCGTGAATATGACGTCATCTCGGGAGCTCCTGATTGCTCGGGAGGGCGATTTGTGTTACAGAGTTTAAATATCCTAGAGAATTTCGATCTTCACGCCCTCAAAGCCTCGACTTCGCACTTCATCCATGTCCTCGTCGAGACCTTTAAACGCGTATTCGCTGACCGACTCGCTTTTGAAGGCGACCCCAAGTTCACCCCAGTCCCGAGTAAAGGGCTCCTCTCAAAGAAATATGCCCACGAACTCGCGACTCAGATTTCTCTCCAATCAGCGACCCGTGACGTTCATCCAGGCAATCCCTGGCGCTATGATTCCCAGCCACCAACAGGTATCTCAACCTCCGGACTGCCATCAGGACAAAACACAACCCATCTCTGTACCGCCGATGATGCGGGGAATATGGTGGCATTGACCTTGACGCTATGCAGTGGGTTTGGCTCTGGGGTAACCATTCCCGGGACAGGGATTCTGATGAATAATGGGATGTACTGGTTTAACCCAATTCCCGGAAACTCGAACTCGATCGAACCTGGCAAACGACATATTGCAAATATGGCGGCAACCCTCGTGCTAAAAGACGGGACGCCTCTGTTAGTCGCAGGCAGTGCAGGGGGACGGCGAATACTTACGACAGTGACGGAAATGCTGATAAACGTACTGGATTTCAACATGGGTGTCCGAGCGGTTGCACACCCCCGGTTTCACATCGAAGAGCAGGAACCTATTGAGGTGGAACAAACGTTTTACCATGAGATACCCCTCGCCTATAGCGTGATACGACAGCTACAGACGCTAGGACACGGTGTCACCACACTACCCAGCATTTGCATCGGGTGTATGATCTTGCGAGATCCAGGAACGACAGCTTTGCACGGGATGGCGGAAACGCGTCAACGACGGATCGGATCAATTACCACGTTTTAGTAAGCTAGCTTACAGTCATTCTTCAGAGAGAATATGTCGGTAAAATGATGATTATGGACCGTACATTCATAAGTGATAATTAGTTTTTTTGTAGACTACTTGCTTGAGATGGGCGAACAAAACGCTACAGGTATTGATGGACTCGATGCGATCTTGGAAGGAGGTCTTCCGCGTCCCTCTGCCAATCTGATTACGCGCGCGCGTAGCTCGCTGTCAACATGTCATCCCAAGGCTGTGCTGTCAGTTATTATTCCATCGAGATGCAGGCTACCGAGGTCCGACCAGCCCTCACGCGTTTGGGTCTTCATGTCGAGGAGTATGAACAACAGGACCTGCTGCACTTCATCGACCTCTTTTCAAAGTCGGTTGAGAATCTTGAAACCATGTTCAAGACGTATCAGCCACATGACTATGTCCTGCAGAGTGAGCTCCAATTCACCGATCTGATCACGATGGCGAAAGAGTACACACTCCGCAACATGAAACGAAATATCCTTGAAATCGACATCCTCGATAGTCTAACCCCGTTCTTTTTACTCAGTAACGTGAAAGAAGCCTTCCATTACTGTCAGAATCTCAAATATGCGTCACGATTCGCCAACACCATCTGAATCGGCCTCCATCATACCGGAGTCCTTGACGCCACTATTGAAAAAACCCTCTATAATCTTGCTGACGGGATCATTCAGCTTCAGCCGACTCAGCAGGAATCGTCAGGTGATACCATCGGGCATCTCAGTATTCTAAAAATGATGGGGCAACGCTTCACCGCGAATCACCATCTGTACCATACCTCTGATCAAAAAATCACATTTCCCCTCCAAATGTTCTAAAATACGCGCACGCATGTGTACGCATGAACGAGGCTTTGACCTAGGATCGAATCATTATGAGCATCATTTTAAACTGGGTGATAGCCTTAACTGCATGAGGTTCGTGTGCAGGCATGATCACAAGATCTCCTTGTTGAAGGGTCATATCTGTTCCGGAGATCGTTACGATTGCTTGTCCTTCGAGTAAATAAACCAGGGCATCGTACGGTGCTGTGTGCTCGCTTAAGCCTTGATCACTATCAAACGCGAAGAGAGTGATCGTGCCAGGGTCGCTATCGACAAGGGTTCGGCTGACAATGGCGCCTTTTTGATACGCGATTAACTGAAGCGCAGGAATCACTTTTCCTATTACTTCGTCGTTACTCATAAATTTCCCTTCTCTTTAGATTGTAAGTATCATTTCATAAGTTAAGGATTTTAATACGTATCGGTGTCCCACCGTAGTTCTTTCAGCTGCTCTCGGCTTTCTTGACATATTTCGTCAGCAATGCCTGTTTGTTGAGCTTGGTATTGAAGAAGCTGATCAACCACATCAACGAGGGAAAGGGGTTTGATCGTTGGTTCTTTCCGCACATAGGTTTTCGCCCAATCAATGCCGTTAAGGGTAGTGACTTGAGCTTGATGTCCATCACAGAAAGCATTCGCAGAACAGTCATCGGTCTCGAGCATGATCCAATCATATCCAAACTCCACAATGGCTTTAATTGCATATACTCCGATTTTTCGTCGCATGAGGTCGTTCTTTCCACCCCATGCATGACTCGGATCATGACACAGCAGGATATCCTGTTTACTTATGAATGGGTCTTTTCGAAGCTGATAAATAGCTTCAATGTTGTTAAAGTGCCGAGAATCTGGGTGTTGGTGAGGACTTGCGTACAGACTCTGCAAGTATTTCTTATAGCCCGGGGTTAACGTGCTGCTGGGATCGATAATCCGTTGCCCGCGCGTGCAAAATACTTTGTTTCGGTTATTTTGAAAACGTTGAAGTGACCCTACAGTTTCCCGAATATCGATGCCGTGAGGGGGGCTTTTCAGAATTACATTAAATCGAGTTCCGCCAACAGCATAGAGAAGCGCGAACGCTTGATTGGTACGAGCCCCAATTTGGAGGTAGTCTCGTTCAGGATTAAGGTAGCGAATGAAGTGGCGAAGATCCATCTCGGACATGACTTCGGAAACAATCGACAGATTGTATTTTTTCGCGGCATCAGAGAGCCAAATTAATCCTTCTTCCCGTGTTCCCTCAAAGATTTTTTCGCCATTTCGGAGTAATTGAGTGCGAGGTTTCCATGCTCCTCCACGAAATTTGATATGAATATTATGCGGTTCTACAATATCACGTATTAAGCTGATCTTGTGCGCCATACTCATGATTTGTTCTTGAGATTCAACAGCACAGGGTCCTGCAACAATCACAATTTCTTTATTTCCAATCACGACACGTTCGTCCTTTAGAAAGGTAGCTCGATATAGGTTATTTTGTGATTATTAGACTTTTTGTTCAGCTTCTCGTCTAACGCACGCGCGCGTTGGCTAGCAGTTCGCGAACTAACATCTTACTGCGTATACGCTGCAGTTTATCGTTGTTGCTGATTATTTATATACTTCAAGAACGCAGGGAGGTATATTATGGTAAGATCCCCCAGTCTTTATCCCATTACGCTCTAAAACCGTCATATCATGTGTGATCAAAATTATATGGCATCAAACACGGCATTCCCAGCATGTCATGACGCTGTGAAACTGTCAGAGAACTCACTGAATCAATACGCGCGCGTGTGTAATTAACGAACGCACGACAGCTCGCTAGCCTGAGGAAGGGTTGCTCGTAGCGTTTTGTGTGATATATATTGACTCAATCTGACCTTGTTTAAGTTTCTCAATCAAAGAATTAACCATCGTCTTCGTGACGCGGTGATGTTGTTCAAAGTTATGGTTTTTATCGATTGAGAGTACGACAAGGCTGTTTGGACCAGACATAAATAACAGTGTAAAAGGCGTGATTCAAATTCTCTGTGAATTTGAACTCTATATTCTGGATCTTTAGTTCACTCGTTTATGCAGAGGCGTAGTTTGAATGTCGAATGAGGGTTCTTTCGAGAATAAACCAACTAAGGAGTCCTGTGGATAAAGTGCAAGGACCGTTTCCCGTAATGCAAGATCATTTGAAGTAAAGGGTAGCGGTTTTTTTTGAAATAAGACCGCTCGTTGAGGTGCTATAGCAACAAATAACGAGTCAGCTCTATACAGGAATTCTGGAACTAAGCCGTGAAACATTTTCGATTTTTTATAACCCCGTCTCATGGGCATTAACGTTTTAACAAAACTGAATTGTTCTAGATTATGTACGATGTCTTTGATTGGGTGTAGGACATCGCATTCACTTAATACAACATAATGATAGACATCGCCTTGATCCTCACT
>JAOZHK010000127.1 GCA_026014905.1 Candidatus Bathyarchaeota archaeon | reverse complement strand
AATACGCCCAACAGTCCTAGAGATATCTCCAAAAGACGCTTTGGTATCATTCATGGATTTAAGAATGCTAATGCCTTTATTCAAAAAGAGCAGAATTGCTAGTAGAATGTTATAAATTTCTAAAACTTGGCGTAGACCATTATCCTTTGCCCGCAATCACGTTGATCTGCTCTGCATGCATAAATCCCTGAACGAGCCTCACCTCTTACTTCATAAAGAGAGAGTCAAAAAATCTTTCCCGACGGGTGGCATGGTACAGATCCGTGAGGGCACCTCATCTGCGTCCTAGCTAATTGGCGATCATGTATGGCCGAACATTGGATTCACCAAAGTGAAACCATCCTTAAGAAAATTGAAACCTTCCTCGAGCAGAAACCAAAAGATCGTTTAGAGCGAATTACTGAGATTCTCTTTACCCTCAACGTTCTCGATATGAGCTTGCATGGATGGCGTGGTTGGATTCAGAACTTGAATTTCATGTCCCATTTCTCCGATGAAGATTTGGAACATATGGAGAAGGGTATTCTGCGGTTAACGCAGGCATTCGTGGAATACGATATTGAGATTACCACAAAGCATCAAGCAAAGATTCCTCAAGCGTTGATCTCCGAACGCGACCGAACAACACCCTCGACAACCCAGCGCACCAGCCTGTATGTGTAATCCCCTCCGTTCACGGAATCAGTTACCTATTCCTCCTGAATTTGTTATCGCATTTATGTTAAAAAAGCCGGGACATGTTCTCTTGTATACATATTGAATACACATGCATACTTTTCACTAACCTCTCGTTCTGTCGATGAGGTTTTGAGCTATTACTGGGGTATAGAGTAGATATACCGAGGATGAAGAGAATGCCAGTCACAAAAGTCATCTCTACACTCGCGTTATCCGCGATCACGCTGGCTTCCATTTACTTTGCCGTCTTTGCCCTCTCCATCTTTCTCGGTATTTCTCCTGTGTAGCGAACCGTGAAGACTATGAGCAGACTGCTCGTTTAGCTTGGTGATGACTTTGACATCGAATAAAATCACGATCGAAGCTCGAGATCGAACGGGGAACAAGATCGCGGTCTCGCTGCAGGGGCGGTTAAGAAAACAGAAAGTTCTGCAACTTCTTGACCTCATTGAACTCTTAGGCGGCGTTTCCTCCTCTGTCGCCTCCTCTTAACCGTACTTCCCACTCATCACTCCGTTTTCGTTCGTGATTACGTAAGTGTATATTTGCTGAACCGCCGGAGTTCGGATTCGTTCAGGTCGCAAGGTATTTGTGACTTCAGCTCTTTGAGGTATGAAGATGACTGAAATAGTGTTTCACGGCGGTGTGAACGAGATCGGTGGCAATAAGATTCTGGTTCGGGATCAGGATGTCGCGTTGTTCTTCGATTTCGGGCACTCCTTCACTTATGGTAATCAATTCTTTGTGAATTGGCTAAGGCCACGACGAGTATATGGCGTTCGCGATTATTTTGAGTTCAATTTGTTGCCATCGATTAAAGGATTATATCGAGACGATTATCTCTCCCAGACTTCCCTCCCCTATACTACTCCAAAGTTCCAGGGGGTCTTTCTGTCGCATGCCCATTTTGATCACGTCGGACAGCTTAGGTTTCTGGATCCGAGGATTCCGATCTATTGTGGATCCTGTACAAAGCTCTTCATGGAATCCCAGGAGGCGTCCACACCCTCGACGTTTGGCCTTCACGAGTATCACACCTTTCGTACAGGAGATACACTCACATTGGACAGGCTTCAGGTTGAGCCCATCCATGTCGATCACTCGATACCGGGGGCTTATGGCTTCCTCATTCACACCTCTCAAGGGACGATTGTGTATACAGGGGATCTTCGTGCTCATGGTCCAAAACATGACATGACGCAGGAGTTTATCGAACGTGCTGTGGCGAGCGATCCAATTGCATTAATCACTGAAGGCACCCGGATGCTTGATGTGGATTCGCGCATCAATTATTCTGAAGAAGAGGTGAAGCAGCGTTGCCATAAGATCATCTCGGAGACCGAGAAGATCGTGTTTGTCACTCATTACGGGCGTGACATGGATCGCTTTCGCACCATATATGAAGTTACGCAAGCGAGTGGACGCCAGATTGTAATCTAGACGCGACTCGCACATCTACTCTTTACACTGCGACGCGATGAACAACTCGACCTCCCGAACCCCCTCACCGATGACACCATTCTAGTCTATTACCGACGTAAACACACAGGAACTTACGCGGAGACAGACTATTATCGCTGGGAGCGAGGGTTCATGGATAAACTGGTCACCGGTCAATACGTACAAGACCATCAAAGTCACCTTGTGATGGATCTTGGTTTCAATCAGTTTGGAGAACTCATCGATATCCAGCCACAGCGAGGAAGCCCCTTCATTCACAGTATGAGTGAACCCTTCAGCGAAGAAGATATTGAAGATCAAGTCATGCGTAACTGGCTCCAGCACTTCGGGATCACGTTTCATCAACTCCATGCCTCGGGGCATCTTACCCGACAGGAGTTAACAGCCATGATTACCCAAATCCGTCCCGATCGCGTGTTTCCAATACATACGGAACAGCCGCACCTCTTCCAAACCTTGCCTTTCCCCGTGACAACTGTTCAGCAGGGACACACCTATCCTCTGGGAACCCCGAGGAATGCGACAGGATAAAAGAAAACGGGTGAATTAATTATCCAGCGATTAACGTCATTGTCCGGACAATTCCCGTGACTTGACGTAATTTCGTGATCGCTGCATCCAGGGACCGAAGATCCGGGGCTTCAATGGTAGTCACAATATCGAATTCACCATATACCACCTCAGCAGATACGACACCATCCATCGACTGCAAGGTCTCCGCAACTTGATGTTCGAGTCCCACTTGCGTCACGCATAACAGGTAGGCTTCGATATTCTTGACCATATACTCGCCTCCAGCACCTTCTCGTTCTGGTGCTATTTTAACCTTTGGACACGTGACTGGTTTCTATTCGTCGGCGGATACCTCGGTTTGTGGCCACCAGTCGAGGAGTTTTCGTTGCGTTCGACGAGTATACACGGTTTTCATCCGGGTGATCGCGGTCGATACGCGCTGCATGGAAAATGCGCGCTCATCCACGAGAAAATGACGGAGAGCGTCTTCCTGCATTCCTTGATACTCAAGCACGTAATCGGCTGTCACTGGAGGGTGAAGGAAAAACTGTCGAATCGCGTTACAGCGTTGGAGATCCAGCTTGGCTTGTAAGTCTCTAGGTAACTGTTCCAGCGCGCCATATTGTCGGATCGCTTTCAGCGCGCGTTTAGGACCAACACCTTTGATGCCAGGGTTAAAATCCGTGCCAATCAACAGGGCGACATCGATCAGTTGACGATGAGTCAGCTGCCACGTCGCAAGGCACTTTGCTAAGTCAATGAGTTCCGGATGAAGGGGACGGCTTCGGCGTTGACTCGGGAGATATTCCTGACCCGTCAAGGTTAAAAACCGAAGTAGTCGAGGTGCACCAAAGAGAATACTATCATAGTCTTTACTACTTGCCGCCCACACCTCTCTGTTTTTGGCTAGGAAAGCACATTGCGCCTCGGCTTCGCTGGGTGCTTGAATCCAGGGGATACCTAATAGCTGTAACAGCTGTTGGGCATCTGCGATCATGGGTTCGGTGAGGCGGCTTGTCATCACCGCTTTA
>JAOZHK010000121.1 GCA_026014905.1 Candidatus Bathyarchaeota archaeon | reverse complement strand
TCTGGCGGCGCCATTGCGGGCATCATTGTTGGCATCATTATTCTGATCCTCGGAGTCGCTGTGCTCGCTAATGTGAACATATGGAGCTATGTTGGACCCATCGCGGTCATCATCGTAGGAATACTGATCATTACTGGAGTCGTATATCGCGTAATCCGCCGATAAACGAGCTAGTTTTTGAAGGCTTCAATCCCAGCATTATCCAGTTAGTTAGCATCGAGTAGTCTGGATAATTAAATCAGAAAAAAGTGGGTTGTCAGAGAGTACCAGTCTATTCGACGATACCGTCTTCAATCTGGAACTGCTGACATTGTTTATCCGTTGGAAATCCATTCGCACCCACGGCACAGACCACGAACTCGAATTCATCCTGTCCACGTTGACGGGCAATGGAATTGGTGCAGAGTTCACATAGATAGCGTTGAAACACTTTCATGTTGTCTTCACTTGTGAGTATTGACACATTCGAGATGTGCACAAATGCCTTGCTCTCTCAACGTAAGTGTTTGAAGTCCTTAAATCCAAGTAATTTGTTAGATATTCGTGACGGTACACAAGAAGGATGAAGATATGAAAGTGGGAGATACATTTCAATTATCCTGTGGTCATGATGGGCGCGTGGTCCATGTCAATGACGATGGTTCTGCGTGCGCGCGCGTAATTGCGATCGAGTAATAGCTAGTTATCGTTACTTTTTTGGGTTGGGATTACACGTACCGGTTTGGTTCGTGGTATGACGGGTTTCCGAATATGCGTGTGCGTTGTTTCTATTTTAATGATGTGTGGATTCTGCGTCGGTTGAGCTGTCTCGTTTGTAGGCTGTTTGGACGCGAGTTGTAGGCGATCTTGGTGAAGTTCACGGTCAAAAATGTCGCTTTCAACACGAATTAACTTGGCTTCGTATTCCTTGATCAGCATAGTACAGATAGATTCGCTGGTTGCGTCAGTTTTCGACTCTGTTTTCAGGTCTTTTAACTGGTCCAACAGGTAGTCTCGTTCGATACGTAGTTGTTCCAATGTTGTTGACATTAATGTCACCACAACATTACGTGGGATAGTTCACGAGTTGTGATGGTAGAATAATATCGTGAAGACGTTAATAACAACGATAGATCGTCGAATCTTGACTGACACTCTGGAGGAGTTAACCAACTCATGGATAAGAACGGAAAAAAAAGAGGAAAAATAAAGGTTTACTGCCTATAGAATACGCGCGCTTGGGCTGAAATTGAACACGATTTAGGCTATTAAACCAAACAATCTATCCCTAGAGAAGTTCGTCGCCGATTTTCAAGATTAGCTGGTCTTTTAGAAATTGCTGATATATAGAGTTTGAGTCTATCAGAGACAAGTTACAGAGTTATGAGGTAAAAGTTCCAAAACAAATAGCACACGCGCGCGAAATGAAAACCTCTTATACTCTCCTTGAAATTAACCAGTACTTGAGGTCTAAGAATGATTAAGAAAATCCATCACATTGGAGTTGCAGTGAAAGACCTTGATGCTTCAATAAAGTTATTCAAAGAAATCTTTAACTTAAGCGCATCTCCGATTATCGAGATGAAAGAGCGTAAGACACGGATTGCGTTCCTGGACAGTGGGAGAAACGAGATCTTTGAACTGATACAACGTGCAACACCTGTACGCGAAGGATTCCTTCACGTATGTCTCCCGGTTGAAAACGTCGAGGAAGCCATAGTTGCTCTAAAGAAAAAGGGAGTGGAGATATTGGGTCCACCTAGAATAGGAGCTCATGGGGTGAAGATTGTTTTCCTCGATCCTAAGACTACAAAAGGCCTTCCAATTGAGCTAATTGAGCAACATGGTTAACCTCTAACGCCCGCGCGTAACCCGAAATTGATTAGCTGCTAAAATCATTAAGATAAAACAACTAGCAAACTATGGTGATTGCTCTGCTACGTTTAGACGAGACTCAGTTGCTAATCGGTATGGTCTCAACGTCGCTAGGAATTCTTATTAGCCGAGTTTCCCATTTTGAATATTCAGGTTTTCCAGTTTCAGATTTTATTGAAGGCATCCTTACTGGTCTTACCCTTGTGATGCTCCTCACATACCTTATACGACGACGCGCGCGCGTATGCTCTTGTTAGCTAGCTGGTTCTAATGTAACCATTCAAGCAGTTCTTTTGGTAACTGGTCAAGATCATCTATCCGGTATTGTGTCCACTTATTTTCTGTATTGTAACCTGTTGAAAACACCAATTTATCTCCTGTCTGATTACGTGTTTTCTCTTCAAAATCAATTGATGGAACCAACCACAATTTTTCAATCTGTTGTTCTTCGTGGTCAAACGCAAGAAACAGCATGTAATAATTCTCCCGTGCATTAAATGATGAACGTTTAACTCGGCATTGGATTTGTTGTTGTCGCACTCTTTTTGATGTCGCGTATCGACTTTTCACTTGTGCATATAGAGTTTTGTCGCTTTGACCCCGTTTGTAGAATATCAGATCTACGCCTTCGTCATCAGCTAGGGGTTGTGCTACATTTAATTGCCCTTCACTTTTTGCAATACAAAATTGTGCGAGATAGGATTCCACTATCGTGCCTTTCATGCTAGTGGTTAAGCTCATCGTAATCATATCTATTATTAGCCTTCTAGCTATTTCAACTTGCTCAGGGTTTCTATAGTTAACATCTTGAAATACCGTAGCTACGCGCACGCTTAGTGAGAAACTGTAAAATGGTCGTATCGACATTAATAACATAAAATGGCCACGGATTCGTATTTTGAGGATATACCAGTAGATGTTCAATCATATCTCACAGAGGACGAAGACATTGAGATCATTGCAGACATCCGTGAAGGCGAACTCTACGTCACGAATAAACGCGTGATTTTACGAAAAGGAGGATTTAGCAAAGAAATCATTGAAGCCTCCTATCGCCACATTTCGTCGATCAAATATAAACTGCGTCGCAGTCGCAAATGGCTCATATTAGGCGTTATCTGTCTCGCCATTGGTGTACTTGCACTCAATGGCTGGATTTTGCTTCCAATCTATATTTCCTCAATCGAACTTGTACTCTTTCTGATCTTGTTTGTTGTGGGAGGTATCGGCATCATACGTGGAATGCTCGGACGTGAGCAGTATACCTTTCACATTATCGGTCGAGACCCTATTGTCCTCTCCGCCCACAATATTGAAGATATTGTGAAAATCGTTCGTCAGTATCGAGAAAAAGTAGAATTATAAGCGCGTATTAAAAAGAGCGAGGCACAATCCTTGGGCATGGGCGACGAAGACTTTTCAAAAGCACATCCTGTGAAAATCAAAGACACAGATGTCTTTCTACACGGGACCAGCTCAAAAAAATATTTGGCCATCAAAACCATAGGCTTCTTAAAACGGGACACTACTGCCACAAACTGGGACATCTCCAGTAACAGTATTTATTTTGAAAAATATGATATACACGACACATTCGCGCGTGAACTTATCGACATGACTATCCAAAAGTATTGCGAAGCCACCTGTCGAAAAGACCAGAGTTCAGAAGGCGTGATATTGCAAATAACGGGTAGAGACATCAAACATTTAGGATGTAAGGTATATGCTGACTGGAACAAACCTTACGATATTATTCGCGATGCCAATGGAAAAGCGATCGACGTGGATTCAAACGCATCAGTGCTTTCAATAATCATTATAGATAAAGACATTCCTCTTGACTATTTAACAGTCTTTAGAAGAATATCTTTCAAAGACTGAAGCGCGTCTGGTGATAATTGTCTACGAGCGCATAAATACAGCTAGTTAGCACCGTTCTACCCCTCGAAATCAAGCTAGCTAGCTATGACGGATAATTGGGACCCCATCCATCAGGAAATTCTCTATTTGTTAGAGAAACGGAACGGTTACGACATAAATTTAAAAACCATCGTGGAAAATGTGAAAAAAATCACGCGCGCACGCGTGTTCGGTTCCGTCATGTGGGCGTTGTCGATGCCGCGACGATGAGTCTGGCAATTGAACAATTGCTTCAATAACTCGGACATACTTGGAAACTTTCTCGAATCTTTTTCTGGTTTGAAGTTTTCAATCCTCGTTTTTAGCTAGCTGGCTTTTTTTGGATGACAAATGGATATCACATGCTTAGAGATTCTTGCGCGTGCAGAGATAAGCGAGATATGAGTTAGCGAGCGCGCTATGCGAAGAATTATATACTACTTATAACTAGCTAGCTAGTCTCACAAAGATAAGAGGAATAAGCTATGCCAACGCATGGTTCATTAACGAAAGCTGGGAAAGTGCGGAATCAAACCCCCCAAATCACGGCAACCACGCGGAAAAAACGGAGTCCACAGCAACGAAACCGGCGGAACTATCAACAATTACTCGCGGATGAACGCGCCAATGATGGTCGAAACCGACGAGGAGGAGGACGGAGGCGTCGGCGTTAGCGCCAATCATGGCCTGCGGCAACACTCTGCTAGCAGATCGATTCAAATGTCCCTTTGACCCGAAGCATCTTACGTGTACACGTATTGATTGGTGGGTGTGTCGAGAGTATCAACTCGACAATCGTTCAGACACCGCAGTTAACGACGACACGGATGCGTCAAGTTGAAAGTGGGCGACAGATCTCTACTCAACTGTGGACATGTAGGCAAAGTGGTCTGGACGAGTCCCGATGAACAATCCTTTGCCGTTCAGGGCAAACAACGGTCATGTGATAGTTGTGGGAAAGAGTCGTCAGGATCTTGGACGGCAACGATCTATACCTTTCAACACGCTAGCTAGCTTGACTCGGACCCACAAAAGGCTGAGCTGTACGTGCTACGGAAAGACAGCGTACGCGCGCGCGTAGACGTTTCTCAATCTTGTTATTTTGAGTTATTCGTCGCTTGTGGAGTTTTTTGAATACAAATATGTGGGCTGCATGGTTCCAAGTTGCCGAGGATTTTTGAGACCGGGACGTAATCGATTCACTTCATGAAAGAGGTATTCAAACATCTCACCAAACTGGGAGTCATTATATCTCTCTCGACAGCCTAGCACGAACGGCTTGAGTTTCATCCATGATGAATTGACGATGATGGCGGGCACATAATCAAAGAGAATCTCATGTTTAATGGTACCTTCTTTCAATAATACGCCTGCTCCTTCAAACATTTGCATGACTGAATACAACTCAGCAGCTTCTTTCGGGTGGTCAAGAGGTCCCCAGTTCTCATCCCATTCTTGAACCGTGGTAAAATTATAATGCCACATCACGCGAACCCAGGTTTCCCAAAACTCGGTTTTTGTGACGTGTGTGTAGAATGTCATCGCGAGTTGTGCTTGCCGTGTCTCTAAGGCAATCTGCTGTGTTTGCTCTGATCGTCGACTGGTGATGACGTAATTAATCAGTGCAGCAATCACACCGACAGCCGTAATAATTTGAACATAACCTCCAAGATCCATTACTAATCACCTCTATCAAGAGATAGGCTTTAGTGGGATTTAAGACTTCAACGAGCACCCCTACGCGCGCGCGTCCAACTAACGCTATCAGATTCTCAAGCAATCAGTGCGTCGCTCGGAGATATACGGTCATTGGTGCCTATAAAAATCAAAGCAATTACCGATAAATATTTGACTGCAATCAATCACCAAATCCAAATGCGAAAGAAGCGCGAAGAAAACCCTTTAACACTTTTACAAATTAGATTTGCGAAGGGAGACATATCACGACCAGAGTACGAAGAAATGCGGAAAGTGTTGGAAACTAGTTAGCTAGTTAGTAGCGGTCCAGCGTTAGCGTATCTACAAAGCGTGTTCAATCCATTAGACAGCTTTATCTAACCACCTCTCAGGATCGACATGAAAACTGAGTTAGTTAGCTATTCAACGTTAAATGCATCGGGGTGGCGTTCCATCCACCGTTGCATAAAGTCCTGAGGGTACAATGTATCAGGATACTCTAATTCCGCCACCTCCTCAGCAGAAACCTCAAACTCATAACATGTTGTATGTTGTTTACGTGACCATGTAAAGCACACCCGGTGCCATCGCTGCCCCGTTGGTGGATACACAAAGTCCACCCGAATCTTGTTATAGAACAGCGCTGGTTCTGGATTGCTACGGTGCTCGAGCTGCTGAATACGCTTCGTTAACGAGTGCCAAGATGTCAAGGCAGATGATCCCACCATACTTCTATGAGACTCAGTATCCTTTCACAAGTATGTGATGAGCGATCAATTGTCATCGGTTGGCTCTCTCCAACTCCTCGACGCGAGCCGCCAACGACTCTAACCCCTCATCTTGAAGAATAGACGCCGCAGCCGACGCGGCCGCAACCGAAATACGGGCCCATTTCGGCTTCATCGCACTGGGCGTCTGCTGAGTCGTCGCCATATGGGTAGCATACTCAAGGATCGTCTTCAAATGAGCGAGAAGATACCGACGTGACATCGGCATCAATCCCGGAGTCTCTTGAGTAAGACTAAGTAACGATTTCATCATATCCTATCTCCCAAAATTTTTTTTCGTGACCACGTGTAGCTAGCTGAGTAGTCTCCTGGCTGTATATGCGGCGTGCGAGTTCTTGAAAGAGTTCTGACGAGTCAAGAGAGCTGATATTAATCATGATAGTTCCCTTCTTTCTTTTTCTCTCTTTTTCTTCTCAAGATTGTTGTTTTGTAGTTAGTCTAGTATAGCTAGTTTAGTAGTTAGTTAGTAGTAGTACGTTCCTCCCCCGCCGGATTCTCCAGTGGAACTGGTGATTTTGCGAGTGTAATAATGTGTTGACTGGCTTCAAGCTCTGAGTTTTCGTTGGCGCGTTTCAGCCATGCGCGTTGGGCTTTGGGTTGTAGGAGGTGCCATTGAGGGATGACTTCGTTAAACATGTTGGTGAGTATTTCGGCTTCTGATTGTTTGGTTTGTAATGCTTCTTTGTGTTGGTGTTCGGTTCTGAAGTCGGTGATCCATCCTTGTGCGACGTAGAAGTCGATTTCGTCATCCATGACGAGGGGGGTGCCGTCTTTGCTTTTGCGCTGCATCATGGACTCAAGCTCTTTAGCTGTTAATACATTACGTGCGACCATTCCGGTGCGTAGGAGTAATAATCCGATTTTGAAGTCGTCAGGGGTTTCCAATTTCACTTTATATCGGTCATGGGCTAACTGCATCTCTCGCGTCATCATAAGTGGAAGTCGGTATGCTCGTCCAGGACCTCCTGATCCTTTGCCGCCCATTATGTGATTCGCTTCCTCCCAATTTTTGCGGATCGTTGAAAGGCCCAGTAGAAATATTGGTCACGTTCCAGTTTGCCATGGGTAGCGTTGAGGTCGCGAGTTAATAGTCGGAAATCAATACTATCCTGATGTGCTGCGAGTTCGTACTCGCCCTTTGGTCCCTTGGTGGGTTCCCATTGGATGTTATCGGGGTTCCAGTCGTTGGGGGTGCTGTAGGGGTTGTGACAGGTTTTGAGGTAATTGTCGATGAGCGCGATTTGTTCGTCGCGGTGTTGGTCAATCTGCCGTTTCAACTCATCAAAGAATGTGAGGGTTTCAGCGGTCAGCACTATGTTCTCTCTCCAATTTCGCTTGTTGCATTTCACGTTGAGCGATCTTCACCCAAAGCGGTAGTTTGGGGGTAGTCATTGATGAACCTCCAAACGCTTGAGTATTTCTTGTATCGATTTTGGTGATGTATCATCAGTCGTTGGCTTGTTGTCAATAGGCTCGTAGATGATGCGATCTCTTGCATCTTTCTTAACGAGGTAGTGGTTGCCTTTCGTGATGCCCAAGCCATCTCGCAATCGTTTTGGAATTATGATTGCGATTGATCCTGAACTGCCGAGTTGAAACGCTTTGGCTACCGTTATCGTTTCTTCTACCATCGTACTACTCAAGTAAACATTATATACTTCGTTACACTTATACCCAATTAATGTATTATTAAATTAAAAAATACTTAATAGAGGTATGTTTAATGCCAAAACGGCCATATGAAGAGCGAAAAGGGCTTCTTGATGAACGCGTGATTGAGTTTTTGTTGAAAGCAAACAAGCAAGGGTACAATATCCCACGACATTATGGGAACTGTGTTAAAGATGGTCTCAATGGCCTACAGCATTACATTTTACTTGAGCGATATTTACCAGAACGCTATCATAAACAATTATTTACACGAGAGAGTTTAGAGCCAGTCATAGATGCGATTTTACATCATGATGAGTCATTATCTGAAGATGAACTCGATGCTCGGCGATTACGTATCGCAATTATGCTTGCTAGAAGAGGTTTGAATGCGTATATCTCCCATGTGCAAAAACAGAATACAACAAGTTATTTAGCCATTCACGAAGTGATGAAGGGACCATTAGCCATCTTACGAGCTGCAGATGCGGAACTACAGTCCCTAGAAAAGAATCAAAAGTAAAAACTGTGAAATAAGAAAGAGACCTAGCTAAGTTCTCGCAGTTTCTTCCTGAACATGGCGAGAAATTCGGGGTCTTGTATCATTTTATCCATCAGTGAATCGGTTTCTTTTCTCTCCTCTTGAATGGCTTGCATCTGGGTTTGTAACTCTTTAACGATGCTTTTCAACTCTTGATTCTCTGTTTCTATTTTCGAGAATCGCTCCGTGTCTTCCAGCTCCTTCTCTTGTGCGGTCTTCACATTCAGATAGGACCCACATTGAAAACATATGTCGTTAGTCGCTGGATTCTCTTGCTCGCAGCGTGGGCATTGAATCGGTCGCAATAACTCCTCTTTCTTTGTATCTGGGATCTCGGTTTTCCCATAATGTTCCAGGATGGCGGGGTCGAGGTCTACTCCACTTAACTGAATGTACGTCGAGGGCATTTGGGAGCCTTGTGTCCAACCCATCGCTTGATTCATCTGGGCCTCTGTCAAAAATCCGGCATTGATCGTGGCACGACTATGACGGAAGAGATGCGGGTACACGTTCTTCTCAAGATGAGCCCGCTTCGCAACAGTTTTCAACTGGGCCCACACACGACTCTCCGTCAGGGTGTTGCCACGAGACGTGAGGAAAAGAAAAGAATTAGGATCATCATGCTGCGGGTGCACGCTAAGCAATTCGCGAATATACGCGGAGGCATGCACAAACCGAATGCGCCGTTGTCCCGTTTTACCTGAGACATAAGTATAAGCTCCATGTTCATCAAACTTGATAGAGCCGACGCGGAGATCCAAGATTTCGCCAATTCTTGCGCCTGAATCCCAGAGCATCATATACAATGCGCGATCCCGAACTGTAAAAGAGGCATCAACAAGTCGTTGAACGTCCTCTTCAGTAAGTAATTGATTGGGACGTTGCACTTTTTTTCTAATCCGTCGCTGGCTTGGTCGCTGCATCCACGCCACGACATCAGGATATGTGTATTTCCGGTAGCCAAGTAATACGCGGAAAAAGGTTTTAAACAAAATAATTTTGGTTGCCTGGGACGAGGCTTTCCATCTATCCCGCCTACGACGCCAATACTGTCGCATCCTCTCCTCGGTTACTTCGCGAAATGATGTGCCCTGAATGAAGGCATCCAGATCCATTAAAGCACTGCGATACATGGTGATGGAGTGATCCGAAAGGCCTCTCGACTCCACAAAACGCTCAAATAACTCCTCGTTCTCTGGACTCACAGCTCTTCCCAACGAGATATTACTTACCTATAATTGCGGATAACTCACCATAATAAAGGTTATGAAGTTATATCACTAATTTTATATATTAGTCAGGATAATACCACTTCTGAAAAATGACTACAATAACTGACTGGTTTAGTAATCTGATTACATCTGAGAATCTAGTGACACTTGTCTCGGTACTCATCATTTCTGTAGTTGCGTTCATTCTCGATCGTCTGGTTCGTCGAGCTATTGTACAATATTCCGAAGGAAGACTTGATACACATATTGAAAACAGTCTGAAACTTCTGGTCCGAATTATCATATTCGTAGTAGCGTTACTAATTCTCTTACAAGTATTTGGGGCTCAAGCTGAGTGGTTAGTGAGTGTTTCTGCATTAGGTGGAGCTGCTATTGGCTTTGCGTCGA
>JAOZHK010000040.1 GCA_026014905.1 Candidatus Bathyarchaeota archaeon | reverse complement strand
GCTTTAATGATATCGCGACGTGGGCCTCCAGCAACACTGGTTGGAAACAACACGTGAACTTTTGGAGACATTTGACGGGGTTTTGCTTTCTCAGGTCTCCCCATTCTAGCGCCAATAAATGTCAGGGCTTTATCTTTCACTAATATTCCAGAGAGATTTGTTATCGATTGGGTTATTTGATCACTTCGTCGAAGTCGTGCGTTTGTTTCGTTAATTTTTAAGCACTTCGCTAAAACTGGTGCATGGTCTTCAATGATTATATTTTGCTCTTTGATACAGTGAGGGGTACCGAGTTCCTCAAGAATCGTCTTAGTTTCTGTGTGAAGAGGAAGATGAATTTCACAAATGTCACCGTTTTTAAGAATTTTGGTAGATTTAATTAGGCTACGTCGCAATTTAGAAAGGCTTTCAAAAGAAATTTCTCTCCAAAAATAGGTATACCAAGGGTGAAGTGGAAAGTGACACTTCTGTGATAATGCGATTGCTTCCAATGCCGTAGGCTTGATTATTAGCGGGTTGTTAAATAGATCAATGAGTCGATTTAATGGTATATGGCTCTGGTTCATTACTTCCTTAAAAGAACTGTCATATTTCTGTTGGATGATTGATTGGCAATCCTGAATCCACCATTCTTCAGTATAGCCTGATGGTTCCAAAGGCTTGTTGTTTTCTAAAAACTCACCGAACCCAATAAGTAAATCGCCTAGAAACAAGATTTTTTCGACGTTTGACTTGATTTGTTCGGCTTGGATTGAGTTATGAACGCGAATAACGGCTCCATCTTTTAATTTAACAATAGGTGGTTCAATTGTATCAACAGGTACTGTTATTCCACCTTTTCCTGGTTTATCTATTCGCATTTGAGTACCTGTTGCTAAAAAGTTATTCAAAACGATCATGGTTGCGGGATGGATACCTAGTGCTGCTAATCCCATGTTTCGTGATCGTCCATATCTGAGTCGAAACCCGCCACTTCGATTTGGGAAAGAGAAGATTGGGCGTCCTGCGATGACGTCTTCCATATACCTGTGAGTTGAGTTGTGGCTTTGATTTTGTTCTTTTTGGAATTGTTTTAGCCATGTCCATCCCTCGATTCCGATGTCTTCTACAATCTTCAAAACTTTTTGCGATCTTCCAACAACACCGTCATTAACCACTCTTAATGCTCCACCTCGGACCCGATTGGTCTCGATTCTTGGTAAGTTTCGGTAGGATGAGACCTCAACAGCGTTGGTGCCCATTCCGTTTACTTCAACTGGGATACGCTGTAATGCGTTTTCTAGTTCTTCATCAGAAATGTGATATTGAAATCGTGAAACTTCTCGTTCGTATAGGCGGATTTCTTCGATAAATCGACGTATTTCGTCTTCAGTGGGATAATATTTTTCGAGTCCTAGGCGTCGCCTAATATGATCTCCAATAACTAGAATTAATGCCTGTTCTGTTCCTCCAGCTGAACGTATAGGTCCAGCAAAGTATATAGCTAAATATTGGCTTCGATTTGGATTTTGTTTAATCTTTATATGCGCAATACCTTGAATAGGGGCAGCGGTAATGCCTCCTGTCATAACGGCGAGCGCTGTCTTTATTGCCTGTTCGGATGCTTGTTCTATATCTGTATGTCCAAATTTGGCATGTACAATATCTTCTGCGATAACAAATGCCATTTCATATTTGTTCATTTGTTTACTTAATTCTCGGATTCTGTGAGCGACGTTTGGGGGGCCTACTAAACCTTCGACCATCTCTGCTAAATCGTTTGCAATGCGCGTCTCAGGCTCAAAAGAGGGGTCAAGTCCTTTGAGACGGGCTTTCTGAGCGAGATTGTATAAATTTTTGAGCTCTATTTCTAGCTGATGAAGATATATCTGACACTGGTTAGACGCAGCGGGACTCATCAGGCAATCGCCTACAACTGTTTTAAGACTTCAAACCTTTTCTATTTTACATGTATTTATGTTAGTTGAGTGCCTCATTATGAATAGCAGTTATAATTGACGAAATATCTTGCTCCTGCTGCATGTACTCAATAATAGTTCCGGTAACGATAACGTCGGCTCCTGATTTCACGATGTTTTGTGCTACTTCACCTGTTTTAATTCCACCGCCTACAATTAAGGGGATATCAATAACGTCTTTAACGTAACTTATCATTTCATAGGGTACTGGGTTTTTTGCACCTGAACCCGCTTCTAGATACACGAATCTCATTCCTAGATATTGGGCTGCTAAGGCAAAAGATGCTGCGATCTCAGGTTTATCGCGTGGTAATGCACGGGCTTGTCCTATATAGGCTGCAGTGCTTCCAGAGTCAATGATGATGTACCCAAGAGGAAGAGTTTCAAGATCATAGCGTTTAATTAAAGGCGCACCTAATGCTTGTATGCCAGAAATAAATAATGGGTTATCGGAATTTAGAAGTGACATAAAAAGAATAGCATCAGCATATTGACTGATCCCAGTTATGTGGTTGGGAAACAATATAACAGGGATTTGGACGGTTTTCTGCACTTTTTTAACGACTTCATCAAGCTGAGAAACGGAAACTACAGTGGATCCTCCTATCATGATTGCTGATGTTCCAAGCGTTTCTAGTTTGGCTGCTATTTGAACTGCCTGTGAGGGTTGTACTTTATCGGGATCTATTAATGTAAAGTGGATACTTCCTTTCGATGCTATCTTCTGCAAAATGTAGGATTCCACTTTTCCCATTTTCTAAGTCTCCGCATAAAATAAGTCGGTAAATTTACAATAGAGGTCAACGGGTTGGTCTTTAGGACTAGTGGGAACTTCTAAATTAAAGCCACAACTCCCGCATTTAACAAGAGCTTGATTTCTGTTTTTTGAAATGACTTGGACAGCATTTATTCCGCATTTCGGGCATAGAAAAACGGTAGGCAACTTTTTTCTTGGGGCCCGTATAACCCTTTTTCTTCGTCGCCCCATCAGTGGCTCTCCTTTTTATTATAATCTCTAGTTTACAACACTTATGATATAAGGTATTTGACTGCTTTCCTCATTTTAAACAGTTATCTCGTATTTCTGATTTAGTTTTACTTTGATTCAAAGAGAGATATTGCATTTTTAAAAGCGTCGTTAACTTCATCCGATGTAGCGGGTTCTTCAAATCCACTTCTTCTGGTGCGAAAGCCTATAGCCATCTTAGCTACTTTTAGAAGAGTGTCAATTGTGACTTCTTGTTTTTCCTCGAATGCAGTGAGTGTTTTTGCTGCTCGTGCTGTCACGATATCTGGTCTATGCCCATCTATGTTCAGTTCAATGCATGCATGAACAACAATTTCGAGAATTTGATCTGATACTGTGACATTATTTAAGCTGTCTCTGGCTTTGACTATTTTTTGCTGTAAATTCTTTTGGTCAGTTTGATAATTATTTATAAAGTCAAGAGGAGCTTCTCCGAACCACAAGTTATTTTTTACAATTTCAACGCGTTGCTTTTTGTTTAGTAATTCGTGAATTGAGATGTGTAATGAAAATCTATCAAGGAGTTGAGGGCGCAGCTCTCCTTCTTCTGGGTTCATGGTTCCTATTAAAATAAAACGAGAGGGATGTCCAACTGAGATTGATTCTCGCTCGACAATGTTCCATCCGGAAGCTGCAACATCCAGTATTATATCAGTTATATGGTCAGGTAATAGATTGACTTCATCAATATATAGAATGTTTTGATTTGCTGCGGCTAAGATGCCGGGCTCAAGAGCTCGAACGCCTACTTTTATTGCCCTTTCAATGTCAAGACTACCAATCACTCGGTCTTCTGTAGCTCCTATTGGCAAGGTAATAACTTTCATTTTTCGCTTCTCAATAGGAAGAACATCGCCTTGCTGATAGGAAGATAAGCAGTCAAAACACATATTGGTGGGGTCGACAGGACTACAATTAAATTTACAACCTTCTACAACGGCTATTTCAGGCAGCAAATCTGCTAATGCTCGAACAGACGTGCTTTTTCCCGTGCCTTTTGGTCCTCGGATGAGTAATCCACCGATTTGAGGGTTAATGGCATTCAATAATAAGGCAAGTTTTAATTCTGATTGTCCAACGATCGCTGCAAATGGATATACAATTCGTTCGGACAACATTTTTATCTCCAAGATCTGTTCGATGTAATAAAATCAACCTTTTTTAACATGGTTACGTTTTCATCTTTTAATTGTACGCGCGCGTAGTCATTTATTAAAAAACGAACGCCTTAACTAACATTCTCTCTTTAAAAAGTTCTTCAATGACGCTTTATATGGTCCAAGTTTACCTCCATAGTTAGCAGCAGTGATTTTTTTTACCCCAGGTATTGAACATGCGGATTCTATTCCTAATGCCATAGCATGTTTAACGACTTCAAGATTCAGGCCATTAATGACTATTTCATAGACGCTATTCATTTCAGGTGAGAGCTTTGAGTCTGATAAGAGATTTCTCAAAGTTGGACAATAATGGTGATTCGTTGAAGCTGTAAGTTTATAGTTTAGCGACCCAACTTTCGATCCTGATCTACAGATACCACCAGGAAAGGGAAGGATGATCCCTTCAATGGTTTTCATCGAGAGAACTGCGGATTCTGCAGCTTTTAATCCTGCTTTCTGATCTTGTGCTAAAATGAGGAAATTACCTCCAGCCACGCCTCTTTTAACACCAAACCGATCTTCGACTAAAAACTCCCCCTCCATTACAGGGATACGCCACATTGTTCGGTTGTTGAAGATATCCTTGGTTTGAAAATGATCGCCAAATAAACTGAGGCTTCGACCTATCTTTAATTTCTTTGTAGGGTTAGATAAAACATCAAACGCTGCAGTGGTTGGACAGGTCATAATACATTGACCAATTCTGGTAATCATCTGAGTTTTTAACTCATGTCCACGAATATGATGAATTTGAATAATGACTCCTGGACGTTTATCAGGGGTTTTATTGGAGGAAACAAGAGTTTCAATTCCAGCTTCAGCTGGAGACATAATCACAGATGCAGCGTAACCCGTGGCAGATTGAGCAGCTGTTAACGCCCATTTTTCAGAGTCTGCGGTAATCAGAATTCTACCTAACCACATAGGAAACATTTCAGCGTAAGTATTTTCGATAATGCAGCGGTTTCCTTTCGGGTGCTGAACGATAAAATCGTTATTTTCGTTTTGTTTCAGTACAGTTAATTGATATTCTTCTTTAATACAACCTGTAACTGTTTCGTTAGATGACATACTCGAAACCAGCTTCAATTAACTTCATGTTCTCCTTAATAGTTTTTGTTGAGTAAAGTTGTTCCCAATAAAGTCGAACAACTAATAATACTGAGTTAATCTCTGGTTGTTTAGTCTTTTTGAGACATACAGGCTGATTAATACTAATTGATGCTATCAGCTATTTTTAAGTACATTGAGCCACATACACGAACTTAAGTCAACTCGTTAAGGTACTTATAGCTTAATAATTATCAAGGGTTGATATTTCGACAACCAAACAAAAATTTTTATACATTTGTTATAGTATCCTCACTGGTGGTAATTTATGAAGGGTGTTACATTTATTGGAGAAAAACAACTTCGAATAGGAAAATACCCCGATCCTGACCCAGGGCCAGGTCAAGCCGTCGTTCAGATGAAGGCAGCTACAATATGTGGAAGCGATATGCATATTTATCGTCAATCAAAAGATCAAGTAAAGTTACGCCCTTATGTAATTGCGGGTCATGAACCGTGCGGTATCGTTGAATCAGTAGGTGATTGTGTTGATAACGTCAAACCCGGTGATCGAGTTTCTGTGTTACATGCAATTGGTTGTGGTAACTGTGTAGAGTGTATAAAAGGATATGATTATCGATGCAATCAAATGGATACGCCTGATGGCAGACCTTGGTGGACAGGCCAAACTGGAAACATGCATGGGAGTTTCGCTGATAAACTACTTGTGCCTGCGAGGGGGTGTCTTTCATTACCCAACTCTTTATCTTATATCGATGGAGCAATTATGGCTTGTGCTGGAGGGACAGCATATGAAGTACTCAGAAAAATGCAAGTATCCAGCCTAAGTACCGTAGCAATTTATGGCTTAGGGCCAGTGGGTCTGAGTGCGCTTCTCATTGCTAAAGGACTGGGGGCAACTGTTATCGGTATTGAGCTAATCGATGAACGCTTGGAACTGGGTCACAAATTAGGGCTAGATCATGCTATTGATGTAAAAACAGCAGAAGTGGTTCCGGAAGTCAATTCATTGACACAGAGTAAGGGAGCTGATGTAGCTATCGACTTCTCAGGTAGTAATTCTGCACGGTTAAATGCTATCAATTGTGTTCGGTTTAATGGTAAAGTCGCGTTTATTGGTCATGGAGATGAGAAACTCGCCATAACTCCCTCTGATCTTATTCGACGTGACGTTACTATTCGAGGGTCACCCATATTTAAAACTGATACCTATTTCGAAATGGCTGAGTTTCTCGTTAAAAACGGTATTTCTCTTGAAAAAACGGTTACCCATACTTTTAGCCTTGATCAAGCAAAAAAAGCTTTTCAACTTTTCGACAGTGGTCAAACAGGAAAAATCGCATTTATCTGGGATTAAGTTCGTCTCCTCCCTGTTCACTATTATTTTTTGTTTTCACTCGTTTCTTCTTTATATAATAAACTTTATAAAGTTCAATTTCGTGCTACATACGATAGTTTCAAAGAGGGTAAGAGAGCCTCTGCGAGTCTTCAATATCCCGAGTTTCTGGAAACAAACCAGTTGATTACGGATTCTAATGCAGGTAAAAAGGTAGAACAATCTTTTGTCTGAAAATGACGTTAATCTCTTTGATCACGTGCTAGTTCCAAAACACGAATTGCTTAGTCCTGAAGAAGCTGAACGAATTATCAATAAATATCGGATAAATCCTTACCAGCTTCCTAAAATCGTGAGTTCGGATCCAGCTGCAAGAGCAATCAACGCTCATCCCGGGGACGTAATCAAGATTACTCGGAAAAGCCATACTGCAGGCGAATCGACTGCCTACCGCTATGTAGTTGAAGGCTAGTCAGAGGCATACTTCGGAGAGATAAGTTATGAGTACAATTAACATTCCTGACTCTGATTTTTGGCTCCTGATGCGAGCTTTTTTGGAAGAAGAAGGTTTAGTACGGCAACACCTTGACTCGTATAACGATTTCATTGATAACAATTTGCAGAGAATCATCGATGAAGTTAGTGAAATTCCTATTGATGCTCCTATAAATCCATTTAAAGTGAAGTTGAAAAGAATCGAAGTAGGACGCCCAAGAATTATCGAGGTGGATGGCTCAGATCACCCTATATTTCCAATGGAAGCACGTCTACGAAGCCTAACATATTCGGCACCAATCTATCTAGAAATGGCGTACACTAAAAATGACAAAGAAGGAATTGTTGAGTTCATTCATATCGGCGACATTCCAGTGATGATGAAATCAAAACTCTGTCTTCTTTATGGGAACCCACCCGATGTACTTGTATCTTTAGGAGAGGACCCCCTTGACCCTGGAGGCTATTTCGTTGTAAATGGTTCGGAAAGGGTTATCGTGGGACTTGAGGATTTGGCGCCTAACCGGATCTTAGTGGACATCGATACATCTGGAACCAAACCAATATACCGCGCCAAAGTTTTTTCGACCACGGTCGGATTTCGTGCTCGAATCACTTGTGAGATGAAGAAGAATAACGAAATTCAGATCTCAGTACCGGGCGTCCCACAAAGTATACCATTAATTGTGATGATGCGGGCTTTAGGGATCGAATCTGATAAAGAAATAGCGGAGATTGTATCCCTAAATCGTGATGTCCAAGATCAGCTTGAAGCCTCCTTCGAGGCTTCAATTGAAGTTGACACAAACGAAGATGCAGTTGTGTACATTGGAAATCGAGTGGCACATGGTCAGGTTAAAGAATACCGTGTTCGACGCGCTCAAACAGTTCTTGATCGCAATTTCCTTCCACATATTGGAAATTTACCTGAAAACCGCAGAGAGAAAGCGTATTTCCTAGGAGAGATGGCATCACGAATCATTGAGTTGAAATTAGGATTACGAGAGGAGGATGACAAAGACCATTATGCGAATAAAAGATTGAAACTAGCAGGTCCTCTATTAGCGGATCTATTTCGATTGGCATTCCGGAATCTATGTCGAGACATTAAATATCAACTAGAGCGAATGAGCATCAAGAAACGACGAATCCGCATATCAGCTTCTGTTAGACACGGAATTATCACTGAAAGGGTTAAACATGCTTTAGCGACCGGAAATTGGGGATACGGGCGCGTAGGTATAACCCAGCTTTTAGACCGCACTAATCATATATCGACTCTAAGTCATTTACGGCGGCTTCAATCACCTTTAAGTCGCAGCCAACCAAATTTTGAGGCACGAGATCTTCATCCAACACATTGGGGTAGGCTGTGCCCTAATGAAACTCCCGAAGGATCAAACTGTGGCCTTGTCAAAAATCTCTCTTTAATGGCTAGTATCTCCATTAACGCTGATTCAGATGAGATTAAACACTTCCTTTTTAGGTTAGGAGTAATTCCAACTCGAACTCCAGGACAAGATCTTGATACGAAAGGCGCCAAGGTATTTGTCAATGGCTCCTTTGTCGGGTTTTCATATAGCGCAGAGGAACTTGTCAGCTCATTCCGAGAAATGAGGAGAAAGGGGATCATAAGTTTTGAAGCAAACATTGCTTATTATAAAAACGATCGAGAAGAATTTCTTGACGAGATTTATGTAAGTTGCGATGCAGGGCGAGTACGTCGCCCCGTCATTGTTATGGAAAATGGAAAATCCTTGTTGACTCCAGAACATGTTACTAAATTAAAAACGAAAGAGATAGAATGGAAGAACCTTATACGGGGAGGAGTTATCGAATACCTAGATGCAGAAGAGGAAGAAAACGCATTAATAGCCTTGGCTACACAGCCTTTGATGGCTGAACACACGCACTTAGAGTTAGCTCCATATACAATGTTTGGTATTTGCACGGCCATAATTCCCTTTGCTGAGCATAATCAATCACCACGAAATTCGTATGAAGCAGCAATGGCTAAACAGGCTTTAGGTATCTACAGCACCAACTTTTTTAATCGAGTTGATACACAGTATCACATTCTTCACTATCCTCAATTGCCATTAGTAAAGACAAAGCCTATGGACGTACTGGGCTATTTTAACCGCCCTCCCGGCCAGAACTACATTGTAGCTGTGTTATCGTATGGAGGATATAACATGGAAGATGCTTTAGTCTTCAATAAAGCTTCAATCCAACGTGGTCTAGGACGATCCTACTTCTACAGAGTATACAAAGCCGAAGGACGAAGATACCTCGGCGGTATGAAAGATAAATTCGAGATACCTGAGGCTGGCATGCGCGGTTTTAGAGGAGAACAATATTATCGCTTACTTGAAGAAGACGGGATCATCAGTGTTGAATCAAATGTGGATGGTAATGGCGTTTTAATTGGACGTTCTAGTCCCCCCCGCTTTCTTGAAGAATACCGAGACTTTGAGGTTCGAGGACCGACAAGACGTGATACATCAGTAACGATGCGACCCACAGAAAATGGAGTCGTTGATGATGTCTTCTACATGAGTTCAGCTCAAGGAAGTGAACTTGTTAAAGTACGGACACGAAATGAACGAATTCCGGAGTTGGGAGATAAATTTGCGTCTCGACATGGACAAAAAGGGGTGATAGGAATGATTGTTCCCCAAGAGGACTTACCCTTTACCGAAGAAGGTATTACTCCAGATGTACTCATTAACCCACATGCAATGCCATCGCGAATGACAATTGGCCAATTCATTGAATCGATAGCTGGCAAAGCTTCCGCCTTGGAAGGAGAAATTATTGATGGAACACCCTTTAGTAATCGGAAACGAAGTGAGATTGGCGCCATACTAGAAGATCGTGGATTTCACTATGGAGGACGAGAAGTCATGTATAATGGCTTAACTGGTGAGCGATACGAGGCTGATATTTTTATGGGCGTTGTTTACTATCAGAAGCTTCATCATATGGTAGCCGATAAGATGCATGCACGTGCTCGAGGGCAAGTTCAGATGTTGACCAGACAACCAACAGAAGGTCGTGCACGAGGTGGAGGATTGCGTTTTGGTGAGATGGAACGAGATTGTTTAATTGGGCATGGCGCTGCGCTCCTTCTGAAGGATCGACTTTTAGAGGAGTCTGATAAAACCGTCATTTACATCTGTGAAACCTGCGGGTATCTTGCATACTATGATTTTAAACAGAGAAAATATATTTGTAAGATTTGCGACGATGATGCTACTATTTCGCCTATTGCAATATCCTACGCTTTTAAATTATTAATTCAAGAGCTAATGAGTTTATGTGTTTCACCTAAACTCATGCTAATGGAGCGGGCGTGATATGGCAGTAAACGGAGATCCACTAAAAATCGTTGATGGCATAGCCTTTGGGGTTCTATCTCCAACTGAAATACGTCGATTATCTGTTGTCGAGGTTCAGATGGCTGATACCTATGATGAAGATGGTATGCCGATTAATTCAGGATTAATGGATGGGCGATTTGGGACACTAGAACCACGACAAAGGTGCCGAACATGTGGGAACACTGCGTCACGCTGCACAGGCCATTTTGGACACATTGAGCTTGCAGTACCCGTGATTCATATTAGTTTCGTGAAGCTGATCTATAAGTTATTACGCATTACCTGTAGAGCATGTGGACGGCTTATTCTTGATGAAAACGCTATCTCTGAATTTAAAGATAAGATAGAAAGAGAAACTCGGCTTCTAGGCGAACCATCAGACGTATTATTTAAAGAAATCGAGACAAAGGCTAGAAAATCTAAAAACTGCCCGTATTGTAGCACGCAACAATTCAAAGTCACTTTCAGTAAACCCACAAGTTTTCAGGAAATTCTTGAAGGAGGAGGCGCCAACAATTTAACACCCAGCATTATCAGGGAGCGCTTGGAGCGAATATCTGATGAGGATCTCCGAATATCAGGATATGATCCGACAGCAGCTCGACCAGAATGGACAATCCTTCAAGTATTGCCCGTGCCTCCTGTTTACGTTCGGCCTTCAATAACCTTAGAATCCGGGATTCGATCTGAAGATGATCTTACGCATAAACTTGTTGATATCATTCGCATCAACCAAAGACTTAAAGAAAACATTGATGCTGGAGCCCCAACCCTGATCATTCAAGACCTCTCTGAACTATTACAATACCATGTTACGACCTATTTTAACAATGAAACATCTGGAATACCTCCCGCACGACATAGATCTGGAAGAGCTCTTAAAACGCTTTCCCAGCGATTAAAGGGCAAAGAAGGCAGATTCCGAACTAATCTTTCTGGAAAACGAGTCGATTTTTCTGCTCGAACCGTCATTTCTCCAGGGTCGAACCTTGATATTAGTGAAGTTGGTGTCCCAATAGAAATTGCCAAGCGTCTTACGGTTCCCAAAAGAGTAACGTACTGGAACATTGATGAATTAAAAAAACTAGTGATAAACGGTCCAGATAACTATCCAGGAGCACTTTATGTCGTGAGACCGGATGGCAAGCGTATCCGTCTTGAATTCGTTTCTGAACGAGATAAAATCGCTGAAGCTATTCAAACTGGATTCATAGTTGAACGCCATCTTAAAGATGGCGATATCGTTATTTTTAATCGACAACCCTCTTTACATCGAATGTCGATTATGGCGCATCATGCACGCGTGTTACCCTACAAAACCTTTCGTCTCCATCTCAGCGTTTGTCCTCCATATAACGCTGACTTCGATGGCGATGAAATGAACCTTCACGTTCCACAAAGTGAAGAAGCTCAGACTGAAGCCCGACTTTTAATGTCAGTACAGGATCAAATTCTCTCGCCACGCTATGGTGGACCCATTATTGGTGCGACTAAAGACTTTTTAAGCGCATCATATCTTCTAACAAAAAACAGTACACGATTAACTAAAGATGAAGTTAGTCGACTACTTTCATTTGCTGGTTATCATGGACCACTTCCGGCCCCTTCTAGAAAAAAGCCTGAAGCGACATGGTCGGGAAAACAGATTTTCAGTCTTTTTCTACCTCAAGGCTTCAGTTACGTCCTTAAAGCGAGTGTCTGTCAGCGGTGTATCAAGTGCAAATATGAGGCGTGCGAAAATGATGCTTATGTGATTGTACGTGATGGAGTTCTTGAGAGCGGAGTTGTAGATAAAAACTCCATTGGTGCAGAAAAATCCGAGAGCCTCTATCATCGAATAGTCAAAGATTACGGGACTGAAATCGCCCGGCAATTTCTCAATTCAATCTGTAGACTACTAACCGAATTTATAACGCTTCGGGGATTCAGTTACGCATTCGATGAATTAGATTTATCTTCCGAGACCCACAATCAAATCCGCAGCACGATCAAAACCGCAAATACAAACATCAAAAAAATTATCACAAGTTACCAGGATCGAACTTTAAACCGATTACCAGGTCAAACGCTCGAGGAATCTTTAGAAATCTACATCATGAATGAGTTAGCAAAAGCTAGAGACGAAGCTGGAAACCTCGCTGATGGCTTCTTTGGTATGGAAAACCATGGGATCATCATGACTCGCACCGGAGCTCGAGGCTCAAGCTTAAACATCGGACAAATGACTGCATGCTTAGGTCAACAATCCGTTCGAGGCAAGAGAATTTTCCGAGGTTATCGAAATCGAGCGCTTCCTCACTTCAAACCTAAAGATCCTAGCCCAGAAGCCCGAGGATTTGTCGAGGCAAGTTATCGAGATGGATTAAACCCCATTGAATTCTTCTTCCATGCTATGGGTGGTCGGGAGGGTCTTGTTGATACTGCAGTTCGAACACAACAAAGC
>JAOZHK010000117.1 GCA_026014905.1 Candidatus Bathyarchaeota archaeon | reverse complement strand
GCCTCCAGGAGATGATGAAGAACTCGCATATGTACGCAGCCGAGTGAATATCCCAATCTGTGTTGGTGAACGACGATACACTCTCCGTGATTTTCGGCGATTATTTGAGCTTCAGGCAACTGATATCATTATGCCTGATCATGCTCGCAATGGAGGTATTACCCAGATTAAAAAGGTCGCTGACCTCGCGGATACATTCCGGATTCCTGTTGCCCCTCATGTCGTCTATTCAAGCCCGCTGAACGCGGTTATCGGCGCGCATAATATGGCATCCATCCCCAATTTTCTCATCCATGAAAACATGGGGCCTCAGCGCATGAAGCATTACGCCGATCTCTTACGGCCACAAATCTTGCCTGACAATGGCTACTTAACTGTCCCAAATAAGCCAGGACTCGGGGTAGAGCTTGTCGAAGAGAACTTGAAGAAGCCTCGACCTGACCTGTAAGAAGTTTAAATAGCGATTTCACTAATAATTAACGCGTCTTAGGAGATACATGACATGGAACAAATCAAGAAAGTGACGTTGCGACAATTATTACGAATGAAGCGACGTTCCGAAAAAATCGTCTGGGTTGTCTTGTATGATTGGCCTACAGCTATGCTAGCTGATCAGGCGGGCATTGATATGATTCTGGTTGGAGATTCGGTAGCTATGACGATGCTCGGCTTACCTTCGACCCTCCCGATTACACTGGATGTGATGCTTCATCACGCGCAGGCTGTCATTCGAGGTGTGAAACGAGCTTTTGTGGTAGGGGATATGCCTTTCATGTCTTATGTGACAGCTGAAGATGCTATTAAAAACGCGGGGGAATTACTGCGTGTAGGCTGCGATGCGGTTAAACTTGAAGGCGGTGAGTCAGTGGCACCTATCGTCAAAGCTGTGGTCTCTGCAGGAATTCCAGTGATTGGGCACCTTGGCTTAACGCCTCAAAGTGTTTCACTTCTTGGAGGGTATCATGTTCAGGGTAGAACCGCCGAGGCAGCGTTACAGATTGTCACGGATGCACAGGCATTGGAGGCTGCAGGCGCCTTTGGCGTACTGCTGGAAAATATCCCGACTGAAGTCGCTAAAACAATTGCTGAGCAAACATCATTTCTCACCTTCAGCATTGGAGGCGGACCAGACACCGCGGGGCAATTACTTCTCTCCCACGATGTACTCGGATTGACTTTGGGGTTGAAACCTGTATTCGCGAAATCGTATGCTAATATTGCGGAGCAAATCAAATCCGCGTTCCAAACATATGAACGCGAAGTACGTTCGGGTCAATATCCGACTGAGGAATACCTTTCTCATATGCGGGACGGAGAATATGAGAAATTACTTAAACGCCTGAACACTTAAGCAGCGCGCGCGCGTCTCGTATTTAAGTCGATTTTGATCGAAGTTTCTGACCCATCGCGCGAATAAGCGCTTTCACATTTTCTTTTATTCCGTGAATGAGAAGATATCCATTCTCTTGCGGCTTACTTGCTAATTGGTACGTTGATAACAGTTCATCTAACTCATCCGCAGTGAGTAAATCAGTAACTTGAATGCGGACCCAGTGATCTTCTTTGGGGACACCAGCCACAAATTTAGAGGGAATACTGATTTTTCCTTCGACACCTTTCATGCGAGCATCATAAATTCTTCGCATACACTCATCAGCGTATTTAGCTCCAAACTCCGTTTCGGCGAGGCTGAGGAGATTAATCTCAACGGTATCAATATAGCGTTCAATCTCGGTCATAACATTAGAGTCTGTAGGTTCAGTATTGTGAATTTTAATGAAGGTTTGAGCTGATTTGAGATCTTCCACGTACTTCTGTGGAACTTTGATGCCTTTTTTCGAGAATTCAACGATTAATGCTTCAAGAACTTTCCAGATATGCTCGTAGTTCAATCTCGGCTTCTCCTCATACAAAAAAGGATGGTAGGGTGTAAAAAATGTTGGGATTATGTAAGGGTGTTAAGAACCTTGGATGCGTTGACGCGGAGATCTTTTATTGCCAGTTCTTCAGGAGTAATACCCATCGCTAGACCAAGTAATTGAGGGTAATGCAGAACAGGAAGATCATAGGTTTCGTTAAAGTTGCGTTCGGCTCTCCTTTGTTGAGCGTCTAATACTTGGTGACATGCCGGACAGATTGAGACCATGAGATCGGCTCCTGCTTCTTTCGCGTTGGTGATGAGGTCACGTGCGAGGTAGAGGGGAATTTGGCTGTCAATTGCGCCTTCAACGAAGCCACAACATTGGTATTCATCGAGATATCGGACACTTCGAGCCCCAGTGACCTCGATTAAATCATAGAGAAGCGTGGGTTCTTCCGGATTTTTCACTTCCATGAATTCTGAAGGTCGAAAGATATGGCATCCGGTATATCCTGCGACTGTGAGTTTCGACAAGGGTTGTGTGATACGTTGTTTGAGGTCGTCCAAACCCATTTCGAGTAAGACTTGGACCATATGTTTCACTTCGATTTTCCCCTGAAACTCCATGTCAATGGTTTTAAGCTGCTCGTTAATCTGGGTCCGGAGATCCCGGTCTTGTTTGAGCATTTTATTGACTTTAACGAGGACACCTGTACATCCGTTGCACAGGGTGAATATGTCATGTCCCATTGATTCCGCAATGCACAGATTGCGTGCTGCAAGTAATAGCATCATTTCATGATCGACAGGGTCCACGGGGAGGCCACAACAATTTGCATCTGGCATGTCCACGAGTTCGATATCGAGTTCGCGAGTGATTCGTCGAGCGGAGATTTCATAACTCATCTCTCGATAGGGAATTAGGCAACCAAGATAAAACGCATATTTCATATCGTTCACCTATTTTGCTCCTTCAAGTAATCGGGGGATATTGGTTAATTTCGCTAATTTCTGAAGGTCGTTGATTTTGGTTTGAGGTAGAGGTGGGAGACCAAGCTTGGCTCGTCGGGAAATGCGTGATTGTGGAATCGTATAGACTAGGCCGTTCTTCATGATGTTTGTGTAGAATTCTCGGGAATGATCAGGGATGTATCCTTCTTCCACTGCAATGTTTTTGAGTGCTCGCATGACATCTGCGACTTTGACGCCTTGGGGACATCGTTCTGTGCATGAATAGCAGTTTACACAGAGCCAAACGGCATCACTGTATATTACTCGGCGAATGCCAAGTTTTGCGAGGTGAATGATCTTGTTCGGTCGGAAGACGTCGGTAAACCTGGCTACGGGACATGTGGCGGTACAGGTTCCGCATTGGTAGCAGTATTTGAAGGTTTCGCCTCCAGGTACTTTAAGTAGTTCGTGTTTGAAGTGGGGGTCTACGCGTAGATACGTTTCTTTGATTTTTCGTGGAATCTCCATCTTATTTCCTCCTCTCAGTGGCTTTGATTGGAAGTAACCCTTTGCGAGTAAGCATGCGTTCGATAATGGGTTTAAGCTTTGCATTTTCAGCCTTCACTGTGGCTTCGCCTAAGTCCTCGATCTGGCGCGCCATCTCTTTCATGGTGTTGGCAAAGATTAACCCTTCGGCTGCTGAGACATAGGCGACTCGTAATCGCTCGGAGGTCATGCCCAGTTTCGTGAGCATACGGTGCAGGGCTTCCATACGGGTTTTCATCTTCCAGTTTCCAGAAATGTAGTGGCAGTCGGTGGGCAGGTGGCATGCACCCACGAAGACCATCCCAGCGCCGAGACGAAATGACTCCAAGATGAAATCGCGGTCTACTCGTCCTGAACACATGACGCGGATGACGCGGATGTGGGGGGGATATTCGAAGCGGCTCGTTCCAGCTAGGTCGGCTCCAGCATAACAGCACCAGTTGCAGAGGAAGCCCATGATCTTGTTTTCAGCATCATCAGCTAAAGCATTCCGGATCTGGGAGAATATCTGTTCGTCGGTAAAATGTTTTTGTGTGATTGCGTCTGTTGGACATTCAGCGACACAGGTTCCGCAGCCGTGACACATCGCAGGGTTCACGACAGCTGCTTGTTTCTCTTCGGCAGAAATCGCTGTGTACGGGCAGGCGCGGACACAAATACCACATTTTCGATCGACGTTTTGACATTTCGCTGGGTCGATGACAGCTACGATAGGCTCAATTTCCACTTCTTCTTTCGATAGTATTGTGGCGGCTCGTCCCGCAGTCCCACTTCCCTGTGAGACGCTGTAGGGGATATCCTTTAAGCCTTGGCAGGCGCCAGCCAGGAAGATGCCATCTACAGGGGTATCAATGGGTTTCAATTTAGGATGACTCTCCATGAAAAAGCCATCAGTCCCTCGCGTGATGTGCAGGATTCGGGCAAGGTCGTCCGTGCCTGGGCTGGGAACTCCGGCGGTGCTCAAAATAACCATTTCAGCTTCAATTTCGACAGGTTCACCTAAGATGGTGTCATCCGCTCGAATGATGAGATTATTGGTTTCGGGATTTTCAATCAATTCAGAGGGGCGACCACGGATGAAGGTGATGCCAAGGTCACGAGCTCGACGATAGAATTCTTCAAAACCTTTGAACGGTGTACGCATATCCATGTACAGGATATAGATTTCGGTATCTGGTTCATGTTCTTTAATGAGGATGGCTTCTTTGATCGAGTACATGCAGCAGAAGCCCGTGCAATATTCATTCTTGTTCACATTCCGTGATCCGACGCATTGAATGAAAGCGACGGAGTGGGGTTCTTTACCGTCTGATGTTCGAATGACGTGGCCGCCGGTAGGGCCGGCGGCGTTTATTAATCGTTCGGCTTCGAGGGCAGTAATGACGTTGGGGTATCTGCCATAACCATATCGCGGATCATCATACGGGTAGTAAATATCGAAGCCCGTGGCAACCGTAATAGTCCCCACTTCAATCTCGATCTCTTCCTCTGGTTGTTCAAAATCGATAGCGTTGCGGGCTCCGCAGACATCGACGCATTTGAAGCATTCGATGCAGTGATCCTTATCCAGTGTAAAGATGAGGGGGACGGCTTGGGGAAAGGGAACAGAGATGGCGCGGCGTGTACCAAGATTCATCTCCCATTGGTTGGGATACTCAACGGGGCAAATATCTGCGCATTCGCCGCAGCCCGTGCAATTTTCGGGAATTACGAATCGCGCATTCTTTCGAATGCGGACTTTAAAGTTACCAATAAATCCATCCACCTGAAGGATGTCAGCGAAGGAGATGATTTCAATATTAGGGTTTCGAGCTACTTCGACCATTTTGGGGCCTTCGATGCAGATGGAGCAATCGAGTGTGGGAAAGGTTTTGTCAAGTTGTGCCATGTGGCCCCCAATACTTTCATCTTTCTCGACGAGGTACACTTTGAAACCCATGTTCGCCATGTCTAGCGCAGCATTGATACCGGCGATTCCCCCTCCAACGACCATGGCTTGGTTCGTGACTGGAACTTTGAATTTAGTTAATGGTTCGAGAAGGCGTACTTTGGCGACGGCGATTTGAATGATTTCCTTCGCTTTATCGGTCGCTTGCACAGGGATGCTAGGGTGCGCCCATGAACACATTTCACGAATATTTGCCATTTCAAAGAGAAACGGATTCAATCCCGCGTCTTCCACGGTTTGTCGAAAAGTTGCTTCGTGCATACGGGGTGAACAGGCAGCAACAACGACTCGATTGAGATTGTTTTCTTCAATCCCTGCTCGAATCTCGGTTTGTCCAGGGTCAGCACAAGTATATCGGTTTTCTTTCACATAGACTACATTGGGTAGTTCTTGCGAGAAATTGACCAGCTCCGCAATGTCTAGCGTACCAGCAATGTTTAAGCCACAATGACAGATGAATACGCCAACGCGAGGTTCTCCTTCGGGTTCAATCTCTTCGGATTTAGAAGTTTGCGTCATGTTTCTTCACTTTTTGGGGTACGTAATTTCTTAACTGCATCGATAGCTTTCGCAGCGCGTTTTGCTTTAAACTCACGATTCATGCCCTCGGTAGACGTTAAACGTTCCAAAGCCTTGTTCCATGCCCCTGACTTGATGGGCGTGTGGCGGACGCCTGTTCGGCACAGTTCGAGCGCTTCGGGGCGAGGACACACATTGAGGCAAGCTCCACAGTAAATGCAGAACATATCATTTGCATAGACTTTCCCGTCTTCTCCTAGATAGAGCGCATCCACGGGACAAACGTCATAGCAGTCTTGACAGTCTTCAGGGCAGAGCTCCTGATTGATGTCGATCGAGCCTTCGAAAAATTTCGTGACGCGAATCACTTGCGCAGGGCATTCCGCTTCACAGACTCGACAGGTAGCACAGAGCTCTGTTTTGACATCCACAATGGTTTTTTCAGTGGTGTCTGGCAATCCTTTCTTTTTGCGCTCCGCTATTTCCTCTGGGGACAGGGGCTCAAAGCGTACTGTGATGACGTCAAGTGGGCATTTCTCTTGACATATCGTGCATTCTGGGTCGCATCGCTCGTTATCGATTTCAATGTCTCGAACGAGAAGGGGATACGCTTCCTTTTCCACGGCAGGATTCGATTCTTCGCCATTGACTCGAATTTTCAATGCACCGAATGGGCAGGTTACGGCACAGATTGCGTGGTAGTCACACTTGTCCTCGTCAATATCCACGAGGGGAGGTTGGGCGATGCCCTCGCTATCTTTCGGAACTGGTTTAAGGGTAATGGCTTCTCGAGGACATGCGAGTGTACATAGAACACACCCGGTACAGAGATTTCGATCAAGGGTTAAGTCGAAGCGTTTTGCGTAGAGAATTTGGCTTAGGGTTAAGCTATCATCATCTTCAATTTTTTCTCGTTTCATCGGCAAGGGGATCTTCCCTCGATGTAATTTGTTATTTTCAGTTTATTAGGAACAGGGGGACAGATTTGATATTCATCCATCTAATCTTTCTCTTAATATACTTTTTTAATTAGCCACTTGGTGTGATTGGCCGTTCATTGTGTTCGTTTTGTAGTTACTTTTTCACTAAAATTTATAAATAACATACGTTATATACCTTGTGATAGTGAAATAGTTCCTTTACCAACAGTTTTAAATCACTCATTTCACTGAGAAGTTACATCATGGTCAAAATACAATACATGGGCCAAATCCGCGCGATTGTCGGTCGCCGAGACGAAATGATCGATAATACGCAGAAAAGCACTGTTCTAGCAATTCTCCAACAGTTGGCCAAGAAATATGGTTCAGAATTTGAAGCCGAAGTCCTCGATGATTCGAAACAAGGACTCCGCGAAGGAATCCTCATCACGGTCAATGGCACAGCCACCGGACAACTCGACGGGTTAACCACCCTCCTAAACACGCATGATTCTCTTACAATTCTTCCTCTCTTTACTGGTGGAGGCTAGAATCGTGTTGAAGGATAAAAACAAATAAAAATATAAAGGAATGATAAAGATACAGGGTTTGCAGGAAGGGAAAATCAATTTGCATACATATACAGGAAAAATTTTACACGTCGATCTGACAAGTGGACGCACAAAGACACAAGTCTTTGAAGAAGATTTTGCCAAAGCCTATATTGGCGGTACAGGCTTCGGCATCAAAACACTTATCGATAATCAGACACCAGGTATCGATGCCTTTGACCCCGCGAATCCCCTCATATTCGCGGTCGGTGCAGTATCCGGAACGATGGTGCCATGCGCAGGATCCAAATTTGGCGTCTTTGCGAAATCACCTCTTAGTAACATGTTAGGCGAAGC
>JAOZHK010000104.1 GCA_026014905.1 Candidatus Bathyarchaeota archaeon | reverse complement strand
GTTAAACAGTCATAAACTGAAAATAATATGCACAAGTGCAACGCGAACACATACAACCGCGACCCACACTATTTGGCAACACACACAAACACAGACACGCACTAGTCATTAATCATTGCTCTGCATTTCAATAGCATGTTGTGTAATATCAAGAGAACACGCACCATGTGTCCTGCAATACTCTTCACATTGTTCAGCTAGTGCACGCTGTCTATATGAGAGATCGCAAACATCGCATACGAACGCCGGTTTGTTGTTTTTAAGTATTTCATGTACCATTGTTAGAATCCTACATTTACCAGATCGAATGGTTATTCATTAACATTAGTCAATTAGCTAGCTAGCCTACAGCACTGCCCTATATAGTTTGTAACTGATTGATATTCTGCCAAATACGGAAACAGTGAAAGCGTCAAACAGGGCTTTGGCAACGAGTTAGCATGTAATACACTACTAGCTAGCTATCGACCCGTTTTTACTTTTCAGACCATCCAGTAATGAAAAACCATATCCCTATCACAAAGGAAACCAACGCAAACATGATGGGGATAAATGCATCCAGGTTCAGAACAGAGGGGAGCATAAAGAATACCAATGAGACGATGATCATGATAATTCCAGCAACCAAGTTATATGTCCTTTTATCCATAATTAATCACCAAAGCTAGCTACTCGATGATTCATATTCTTTCACGAGATATTTGTATCAATAGCTAGCTAGCTAATAATGCTACGTTTTAGAACATGCGTTCAACAATATTGAACACACGTGTGTATGACTGAAGAATAAGCGCGCGCGCGCGCGCTACTGAACACCATAACACTACTTCCAGAATTTGTTTGGCAACACACCAGACACACACGGAAACCAATGTCGCGGCTGTTGCGTAGCTTGTTATTTTCAGAGTTTAAGTGTATCCCAAACCCACGCTGCGCTGTCATTGCGAGTCGCTAACTCGTTGCGAGGACTGAGGCGTGCTTTAATCTGCGATTATTCTTATGGCAGTGCGATGACCACGTTAGTAACTCCATATGGTATGGTGTTCACGGTCCATTGCATTCTGGCACGCGCGCACATGCCCCATTATGAACTCTTCACGGCAGTTAAATAGTACGTTCAAAGTATGCCCATGAGTAGTGTATATCAATGATATCGACTTGGTACGTACCCCAGTTTGAACTCTTCGCGGCAGTTAAATAGAACGTAAAGTTACCTGTCCCCACAATCCAGAGTACTGATGATGTCGCACTCAATTGTCGCCGCTGTGTTCCAGAACCATCAAGGACCCCAACAAAGGTACTATGAATATTGTAGGCTCCTTCTGTTGTACTCCAACCGAGAGTGCATGCGGTGGAATCACCATGAATCGTAACTGTTGCTGTCGCAAGTAGTAAGATTAATCCGGGTGTTGGAGATCTGACTGTGACGCTTGCTATGGTAAAGGGAGTCTCACCGATATTGATTCTGTCGCCCCCAAACCCAGTAAACCCTCGGATATCTTTTGAAGACGCTGGGTCTCCCGGTTCACCTTGGGGGCCAGGCGGACCTTGAACGCCTTGTTCGCCTTGCGGTCCAGCGGGACCTTCAGGCCCAATGGGACCTTGCTCACCTTGTAGACCTTGCAACCCTTGTTCTCCTTGTGGACCAGATGGGCCTTCCGGTCCAATAAGTCCTTGCTCTCCTTGAGGTCCTGGTGGACCCTGTTCGCCTTGGGGACCCTGCGGTCCGGTTATCACTGATGGCATCAATTGCTGGGTTGCTACCGATGAGACGATCCCTGATGCGATGACTGCGATGATCAGTCCTAAAATAAGTGTGGTGGTTGATAGGCTAATTTTTTGAGACATTTGTATCCCTCAATTTTTTAAAATAATTACGTTGTTGGAGTATAATGATCCTGAATGTTAAAACCCTTGTTGAGGATAAGAAATCTACTACTTGCGTTTCCGAAAGATCTTTTTCCCCTCCACCTCTGTGACATACTCGAACCCCGCTTCCACCAACTCCACCGCCTCCTCTAGTGACTGCGCGACTTTGCACACCCATTCATCGGATTTGAAATCAACGAGATGCGTATAAATTAGCGTATTCTGGATATTTTTATGTCCCAGTAATTTTTTCACATGCAAAATATCTTTAGTTTTATGATACTCTACTGTTGCTTTCCAATGCCGTAATGTCTTGAAATTAATCTCACGTATCCGTGGATTCACCAATGATTTAGCTAACTTGTTACGGTGCCGCTGATACGTTCTGCGTAGATTCGTTAGCCTCCTATACTTCTCTCGAAATACATACTCACTGGCACGTGGAATCGTGTACAGCATCGCTAAACACTGACTACTGATCCTGCATTGCCGTGGTAAACTGTGTGTCTCAGGTGTTACAGTGATGCATTGTCGCTGATGATCGACATCAACCCATCGTAGATTCCATGCCTCTCCTGGTCGGATTGCGGTTTCTTTTAGTAGCTGGAGAAATGCAGCGATACAGTAGTTCATGCGTGCAATTAATGCATCAATTTCTTTCTCTATTGGTATGAAGGGTAACTTCTCTACGCGTTTATAGAACGGTTTCGACCATACGATGCCCTGTAGCTCCAGTAGTTTCTGATAGGCATCGACCACATTCTGTTTGTAGCCTTCACTCCAATGTTGCTGCGTGATCACTTCTTTAATGGATTCAGGGTCATGGAGGTCGGCTCCACGCTTCACTAATGTCTTCAATATGCGGACGCGTGCGAGAATGGTGGATTCACGGTAGCCTTGTTTCTGATGGTAGAGGGCGTAGTTGAGAACGAGCTGTGTGTCCTAGGTGGATAAGGAGTGCCCAGGGTGAGACTTGAACTCACGACAAGCACCCTGTGCACCTTTCTGAAGAGCCAAGACTAGAATCGGGGGACACCCCCTGTAAGGAGGTATATAAGCATTGGCTCAGGGGTGTACAGTAAGAAAAAAGAGAAGGGATTAGGTGCTAATTAACTAGATAATAAGAGCTCACCTATTCTAATGCATACCACACCCATGTTGTCCTCTCAATTGATACATTTCCATTGTTTGATTTCTGTACTGGTGTTGATGCATCTGTTTGTTGAAACACCAGGAACCGTTATTTTGAGTACCTGATTGGTTGTCCATCGTTTGATTTGAAGATGCTAGTGCTTGAGTTGTCGCGAACATCGATATACCGACACCAACAATGACTATGGCTAAGATGAGCCCTTTTGTCTTCATATTCATCTTTCTTCACCTCCCTCAAGCTTTAGAGTATCTACAGGCTGAAACATAACTTGAAGGCTTGGTGTAACATGCGTTTCAAAAAATGTAACATCTTATAAGAGCTGATTGACTATTCGTTTCACGAAATCTGAAATGTCGATAGCTTCTCAATTGACGACACAAATGCGCCGCTGGTGGGATGATCCCTGGTGGAATCAGAGTCTTAACATCATTCAACAGTATTATTGGATTCCTCTTCTGATAATTGGCATTCTAGTTGTCGTAGTGTTGTATCTTCTGTATCGTCCCCTAAATCGAATCAAAGTAACCGATAACTTGGAGCCTATTGTACAAACACAAGTTAGAGAAAAACGGATTGATACGACCGAGAAAATAGAACCTGATGACAATACCGTGAGTGTAAAATCTCAAGAGAGCCCAATTGATGTTGCACTTCGACTGTTAGAGTCAGATGAAAGAAACGTTGTCGAAACCTTAGTCAAAGAAGGAGGCTCGATGCTTCAAAAGGAAATCTCATGGAAAACGGGCTACTCACGAGTGAAAACCCATAGGATATTAGTCCGTTTAATTAGACGGGGAGTAGTATCTTCTGAAAAGTATTACAACACTAACAAGATATCCCTTTCAAATTGGTTACTTGAAAAAAGTGGTATGTAGCTTCGTTCGAGGAGGTGATACGCACGCGTCAGTGCACGTGTAGTTAACTAGTCCTCGAATTTATGGACACGTGTTAACTAGCTAAAGTTACATGTGGATTGCAGTTAATTTTCATATGCGTAACAATAACTAAATCTTTATAATCCGGTTTTACTCTGGAACGCGTTTACATGCAGTTAAGAAACTGAGGCCTATGGATCCTATTATCATCTTCATCGCGGTTGGACTTGCGATGGACTCATTCTCTGTGGCCATCGCAAGTAACTTAACTCAACCCACGTTTCATTTGCACAGTGCGTTGAAAATTGCCTTTTTCTTTGGCTTCTTTCAAGGCATCATGCCAGTCATCGGATGGCTCGTAGGGACCTCGATTCTGGGAATCATTTCTCAGTACGATCATTGGGTCGCGTTTGGACTACTCCTTGTGATTGGCAGTCGAATGATTTATGAAGCCGTTCAAACCGATGTGACAACAATTTTGTCGATCCATAAACTTAGCATGCTGGTGATGCTGTCTCTAGCGACCAGCATCGATGCGCTCGCGGTGGGGTTAAGTCTATCCATTCTCGATATACCCATTGTCATTCCAGGCCTTGTCATCGGGATCATAACGTGGATCCTTTCTTTTCTAGGTGTGTATCTGGGACACATTGTTGGTGCTAAAGTTTCGAGCAAAGTAAGTATCCTTGGAGGCCTCCTGTTAATTGGAATTGGCGCTAAGATACTACTTGACCATCTACTCGCCAGCTAGTTATTAGACGATAAAAGATAGTACGCCATTCAAGATCATGAGCGTTAAGCTCCCAACGGCCGCATATGAGATCGCCCGATGCTGACTTCGAGTGAGTCGGCGATATCTAATAAATAGATGTCCACTTGCAACAGTGGATGATAAAAAGAGATAGGTGAGAAAGCCGAGCTGTCCATGAAGTGTTGGCAATCCTCGAGCTTCAAGGAGCATTAAGGCTATCGCCAGTGTGTTCGTCGCAAAACCGGTGTAGAGGAAACGATGATGGAGCTTCCGATTATGTCGTCGTGCATAAACGATGCTTCCGATGTATAATCCAAGGGTGAGGACTTGTAACGTTGCATGGATTTGAAAAGCTTCGACCATCGCGCTCTAACTCTTATCTGTTCGGAACATCCCGAGTGGTTAGTTGACGAGTAACGTTCCCCGCATGCCATTGTGGCCTGACCCACACTGTACAGAGCAAAGGAACGTGAAGGTGCCTGGGCGTGTGGCGATAAATTGGATAGTCCGTGTACGCGCGCGCGTCGTTAAAACAACCCTATATTCTTTCAGACTTCACTCTTTAGCCCAGAACTTATTTGGCACCCCACAGACACACACAGCGGCGCTAGCGGGCTAACAGAAACTATTTACATATATCGTGAATCCTCCATATTTTTTACAGTACACAAAAGGCGCACATATGTTGCTTTGTTGGTGAAATATAAAAAAAGAGGCGCGTTAGCCAAGTTAACTGGCGCGCTCAGAGTAATGGG
>JAOZHK010000098.1 GCA_026014905.1 Candidatus Bathyarchaeota archaeon | reverse complement strand
CACAACTTATCAAGAGGTCTCATTATGCAGGTCATATGTATCACATGTCAGAAACACGGATCACTCAGTCTCAATCACTACAAGTCACATGGACATCGGTATCAATACTATGGGATCCAACATTACAACCGTGAAAACAAGAAACGTCATTGGTGCTACTTGGGAAAATACGAGTCACTGCCAGAACCATATAAAACGATTATACACAACCATCAAAGATTATCCACAATTGATCCACAAACAGCAAAGACGGATAAAAAACAGTTCTTTTTAGGAAATAATGGTGCGGGGAGTGGGATTCGAACCCACGTAGCCCTAGGGCACGGGATCTTGAGTCCTGCGCATGTAGCCATCGAACGACTTAGCTAATTAGTTTGTGAATGCACACGTGTATGAGAGCGTGTTAAAAACAATTATAAATAATGAAACCAATTTGTATAGACGTGATGTCTCGACATCATTTAGATGTGTCATACATGATCTCGGGTTTCGTGGGTTCTGAATTAAACCAAAATTTACTTACGTTCCCGCGCCTACTCCTCATTAACATATTGTTGAAAAAGAGTAAATTACACGAGGTTTGTGAAGTAATTAACTTTACAGTTAACTAAGTATTTATACAGATTAATATACGAGCCGAACTAGAGTATTTCATAGTGGGAGGCATAAACACTGGTCTACATTAAGCAGATCGAGTTACGTGGGTTCAAATCCTTTGGTCCACGGAAAATAACTCTATCTTTGCACCCGGGGTTTATGGTTTTTTCAGGTCCAAATGGCAGCGGAAAAAGTAATATTTTCGATGCCATTAAATTTGTTCTTGGAGATTTGAGTGCTCGCTCTTTACGGGCTTCGAAGATGTCTGAAGTGATTTTCGATGGGATACCTAATACTCCTGCCTCTAAGAGTGCTTATGTGAATTTACGGTTAGATAATAGTGATCGAAAGCTTCCTATGGATCGCGAGATTGTTACGATTGGGCGTCGGGTGAATCGTCAAGGTATTAGTCGGTATCTGCTAAATGGTCGCACTGTTTCACGGAATCAGATTGTAAACCTGCTAAGTATGGCTGGGTTGTATTCATCGGGATATAATATGGTCATGCAAGGAACGATAACCAAACTTGCGGAGATCACACCTGACGAACGGAGAAAAGTAATTGAAGATTTCGTCGGGATCTCAGAATATAACACCAAAAAAAATGAAGCCCGAGTTCACTTACGACAAGCAGAGACTAATCTCAGAATTGCTGATGCACGAATTGGTGACGTCCAATCTCGATTAGAAAACCTTGAAGAAGAGCGAAACGATGCTTTTCGATACCAGTTTATTCAGGATGAAATTCGGAAACTCGAAGCTGTCTTGGTTTCATCGCAACTAGTGGCGAATCAAGACATCAGTCTCCGACTCACTGAGCAATACGGGCAGGAACAACGTCAGGCGGATTCCCTGAAACATCAACGACAGCAACTCCAAGATAAACGTCGAGAAATCGAAACCGCGCGTCGAGACTTTGATAAACATATTGCCACACAAGGGAATCAAGACCTCATTCGCATTCAACAACAGATTGGCAACTCAATGGCAACGATCGCGCGGTTAAAATCAGAGATCGAAGCAAGCAAAATCAATTTGCGACGCTTCACCAAACTTCGTCTCGAACGCATTGACCAACTTAAAACATTAAACTCCGCACTTAAAGATGCGCGTACCCAATTATCAAGGCTAACGACTGACAAAGCCCGGTTGGACTGCAACATAACTGAGACACAGACCCAGTATACCCGGACAGCTAAAGAATTTTCAACCTTAAAACACGAAGCAGACGCAAATCGAAATAAACTCCAGAAAATCGAAGACATTCTTCGAAACCTTGAAAAACAGCAATCAGACTTGGACAGTCAACTTCATGCAACACGCCTCAAAGATCAATTCCTCTCCACCACTCTCTCAAATATGGAAGAACGACGAAAAAGTTTTGAATCCTCGTTAACAAGTCTCGAAGCCAATCTTACTGATTTCACGTTACTGCATAAGGCTGAAACCCAGAACATATCGCGGATCACCCATACAACCAAGAATTCCTTTAGAAAAAAGGAAGAACTAGTCCTTGAAATAGATGGAGCGCAAAAAACCGCGCGAACAGCTAAGGATATCTTGACTGAATTGGAGGTACAACGTGAACTTCTTAACAAAGTAGCAAGCGAGGAAACAGCGCTACAGACAATTGAAGAAATGGGAGAAGTTGGCGCAATTCCCGGAATTTATGGACGATTACACAAACTCGTTAAGATAAATAAACGCTTTCACAAGGCATTAAATACAGCTTCACAAGGGTGGAACCAAGCTATCGTAGTAAAAGATGTCGTCACCGCACTCCGATGCATTGAGAGCCTAAAGCGACTCCAACGAGGACGCATCAAACTCTTGCCCCTTACAGCCATCACCAATGTCCCAAGTACGCCCCCTCCCAAAATTAACGGAGTCATTGGCCTCGCAACAGACTTTGTTCGCACCGAGAAACAATACCAAAACATCGTTGCATTCGTTTTCGGAGACACCATCGTCACGAGTGGTGAAAAATCCGCGTTCCTTGTCGCAAAAGCTGGATTTCGAGCAGTCGATCTCCAAGGAAATCTCTATGAGCCTGGTGGCGGAATAGAAAGCGGCTTTTATCGAGCACCAATCAATATTGCAGCCTTAGCACCAAGTGGAAAAGCCGTCGATGGGCTCTCCCAAAGCGTTACGACATTAGAGCAACTGCTCTCCAAGAGTCGTCATGACCTGTCTTCTCTCGATCAGGAAATCCACAATCTACGTGAAGATTATACACAACGCAGCAATGTATTAACGATCATTTCCAAAGATATCGACATCGTTACCGGTAACATTGACCGAACCCGACAAAATCTTCACGCCTTAAATAGAAAAATCCGCGAGATAACTACTTCTCTTGACAGAAGTCAGGAAGAACAAGAACAGCTTCAAACTAAAAAGCAACCGTTCTTGAAAACGCTGCGTCGACTCCGATATCAACGAACCCGACTAAAATCAAAAGAGAATCAAGACCAACAGCTCTCACAAATTGAGGAAGAACACGAAGCAATAACTTCGGAACTAGACGATTTTACTAAACAAGAATTATCCTTATCGAATGACATCAACCTGCTTGAAGCTCAAGTCAATACCACTCTGAAACCCGAACAAAATCGAGTACGGCGGGATATTCGAACATTATCCACTCAAGTGAAAAGACTCCAGAAAAACCTCATTCAATCCCAGGACAACCTCACTTCCCTCACTGAGCACCTGGAAACTCTGGAAGCCTCGAAAGTTGAGTTAACCCACAAGCTCTCCACAATAACAGATGAACGACTTAAATTCGAAAAACAAGTCGATGCTGTCGATCAGCAACTCCAAAAAATCAACCAAACCTTTGAACCGATAACCGCAAAACTCCATCATCTTGACCTTGAACTTCAGCGGCAAAACCTCGCAAAACAAACGCTCCAAACAAGTCTTCAGACTTTAGGATATGCCGAACCCCTAGATTTCAATCCTCGAGAAATTAAAAACATCAACTCTTCCCTGGATTTGATGCGATTTGAATTTCAACAACTCGGATCTATTAATCAGTTAGCTCCTGACCAATATCATGAACAACAACAAAAATATAAACAGCTCTCGATACGACGTAACCAACTAGAACAAGAACGCAAGTCCATTCTTGACTTCATGGATGAAATTGAACGACGAAAACGCGAAGCCTTCCTTGAAGCCTATACTCAAGTTAACACGAATTTCTCCTATTTCTTTGAGAAATTAACCGGAGGAGGAAATGGCTGGCTAAATCTACAAAACCCCGAAGAACCGTTTGCTGGAGGCCTCGACATCTTCGTTCAATTCCCTGGTAAAGCCGCACGCTTAATCGCAAGCGCCAGCGGCGGTGAAAAATCAGTCGTAGCTGTAGTCTTCATCTTTGCGATCCAACATCTCTCCCCAGCCTCCATCTATTTGTTCGACGAAATAGATGCTCACCTAGATCATCATAACGCCGAACGTCTTGCCAACCTTCTGAAAGAACAAGCAGCCGACTCCCAGTTTATCGTGATCACCCTTCGTGACGTGATCCTTGACCGCGCTGAGAAATTGTTTGGTGTATATATCCAGAATGGATTATCACGCGTAGTATCAACAAAATTACCAGAACTTGTCGCGTGAACAACCGATGGCTGAAGAAAATACAGAAAAGCCCGTCTGGATAACGCCGCCACTAACTATTCTATTTGATCTAGTGCGGCTCCAGCGGATCCATCCATGGAATGTCGACGTAGCCCAACTCTTAACAATACTGGTGCAGGAGATGAGGAAGCGAGGTCATATCGATTTTACTGCCTCCGGAATCGCGTTACTTTCATCAGCAACACTTCTGAAAATAAAATCTGAGCATATCCTCGAGTTAGAGGAGCCACCCAAACCACCAGTACAGACTCGGGAAGAATTTGTTCCGCCACCCCTTCAACTCCCTTTTCGCTATGAATACACGTCAACTACAATTCAAACCCTTATTACTGCATTAGAAGAACTCTTAGAAACCCAAGGAAACAAACTTGACACTGCTGAACCACCAACACCTCTTCTATCTGAATCGTTCCAGCTTCCGGAGCTAGATGACTTCATGGTCGATATCGAAAATCGTCTGGATGCTTATTACAGTCACCTATTATTCCTCTTCACGCGGGAATCCACCCTCCGATTCTCAACGTTGATCACGAATCACGACAGAATCGAGATTATTCATCAATTCATCCTCCTCCTCTTTCTCGCATCACGAGGAAGACTTTATCTAGCACAGAACGATGAAGTGGATGATATCTTGCTCAGTCTTCCACCGGAGGATGCACATGGAATCCCATCAGAAATCACCACCTAATAGCGACCTGGCATCGCGCAACAACGTGAATCCCCTCCAGCTACTGGAAGCCGCATTATACGTTGCTGGTCGACCCTTAGATCTGAAAGCATTAGGATCCATCATTAAAACGCGATCGAAAAAACGGATCCAAAGGCATATCCGGCAACTCATTAAAGACTATGATACACGCGCTGGCGCCCTCGAAATAGCTGAATTTAAAGACGGCAGGTATAGTCTTCAACTTAAAGCGGAGTACGTCTCATTGGTCAAGCAGCTGACTCTTCGCCCACTTCTCACCTTAGGACCTCTAAAAACTCTAGCATATATCGCTTATCAACAACCAATTACCCAATCCCAAGTTACGTCTGTTCGAGGTTCGCAAGCCTACACACATATACGTGAACTGAAGCGATTGGGATTTCTCACAACGAAGAAATTGGGACGAACTCAGATTCTCCAAACTTCTCAAGTGTTCGCTGATTACTTCAATTTAAGTCGAGATCCCCACCTATTTAAGCAGCAGATTGAAACGTTAATGCAATCGCTTGAAACCCCGAAAGACATGCATGAGTAACCACAGGTTTATTAGCAACAACGAGCTTCATCAACGACACCACTCTTTGTAACGAGAATATATTCGAGGAATGTTATTGATTCAATGGCATGGCGATCAAACCAAGCGGAAACTGACTGGAGGAAAACGGAAGAACTACAAAGCAAAACGATCCTATGAACTTGGAGGCGAAGCGACCCTAACCGAGTTTGGAACATTTCAGAAAAAACTCGTGAAAGGTCACGGGAATACCCGGAAAGTCAAGTTATTGAATGTCGAATACTCCAATGTGACGGACCCTCGCTCAGGAACAACCATACGCTCTCCAATTCTACGGGTTGTCCGCAATCCAGTCAATATCGACTATAACCGACGCAAAATCATCACCAAAAGCACCATAATCGAGACTGAACTTGGACCTGCAATCGTTACCTCACGACCTGGACAGGATGGCGTCATTAATTCAACGCTCGTCATATAGCACTACCACGAGTAAATATTATAAAGGATTCCACCGTTTACAAGGAAGAGGTTGATTGGTTGAGGCGCCTTGGAAAGGTGCTCCATCTTTCCAGCAATAATAACTTGATTCTTAGAGCAAAACGAACAGCAAAATCTAACCAAAACGTATTTGACAAACAAGCTCATAATGTTGGCAAAATCATCGATATCTTTGGCCCAGTGAAAACCCCCTACATCTCAATTAAACCTCTCACACCAAATGCGAAAAAATATGTGGGTAAAGCCCTGTATCTCAAATGAGAATCCTCCGATAAATAAATGAGTACGAGAAAACGAACAATGCATACCCAAAACCCTCTTCAATGTCCCGAATGCGATAGTGATCGGTTCATTAAAGACTTCGAAAATGCTGAAATCGTATGCATTGCTTGTGGATATGTCATCGAGGAAAAAATCGAGAATAATGGACCCGAATGGCGCGCGTTTGATACTGAACAACGAGACAAACGAACACGTGTAGGCGCGCCCCTAACTTACACCATCCATGATAAAGGGCTCTCAACCATGATTGATTGGCGGAACAAAGACACTCATGGTAAAAACTTATCCTCCACACAAAAGGCTCAATTGTACCGCCTCCGAAAATGGCAACGACGCTCTCGAGTCTCCGACGCCACAGAACGCAATTTAGCCTTCGCGTTATCGGAAATGTCCAAGCTTTGCTCATTCCTCAATCTCCCCAAAAACATTCTTGAGACAGCCAGCGTTATCTACCGACGCGCAGTACGTAAAAGCTTGATACGTGGACGGTCAATTCAAGGTGTAACCGCTGCCTCGGTGTATATGGCGTGTCGACAATGTGAAGTCGCGCGCACCCTCGATGAGATTGCAGGAGCTTCGTATTTAAACAAGAAAGAAGTGGGACGATCCTACCGATTCATGGTCAAAGAATTAGGTGCCTTTGTCCCCCCCTCCGCCCCATCCCATTATATTAGCCGTTTCTCAAATCAGTTAGGCTTAGCGGGCAAATCTGAAACAATCTCCATGAATATTTTGGAAGCAGCAAAAGTCATGCACCTCACCAGTGGACGTGGCCCAGTAGGGATCGCAGCAGCAACAACCTACATTGCATCTGTATTAGTGAATGAACGACGGACACAACGCGAAATTGCAGAACAAGCTAACGTGACCGAAGTCACAATTCGGAACCGATATAAAGAATTAATCGAAGGCATCGACATCATCGTCAAGGTCTAATCCAGATTATTCCCCAGCATCCAAAGTTTTCGTAAAGTTCTAATGACGGCAATCAACCAAAATATACCAGTGAAAAGAGTTGCCTAAACGAGACGACTTGGAGAAGCGTGCCCTAAAATTAATTCTAGACAACAGCACAGATGGCATTCTCCAACGTGACATGTGGCGGGAACTACACGCGACCAGTCGCGAAGGCTCACGGATATCTCTCCGACTGGAAACTAAAAATTTGATTAAACGCGAACGTGAACTCGCCAATGGCCGATGGACATACCGAATCTATATCAATAAACGACCCATCGAGATCGATTCAATCCTTGAGGTTCCCTGTATTATCTGTGAAAATATCCAGAACTGTGAAATGGGCGGTGACATCTCCGCCAGTACGTGCAATATATTAACTCAGTGGCTTCTTCCCCATTACACACCATCATGAGATCCACAATCAAACACATGCATTCACCTATAGCAACCCTGCTAGAGAATCTTGTGTCACCTCGTATCTTCTTCATTCTCTCTGGTGAACATCCATCGCTCCCAGTCGCAGAATTAAAGGCAATTATTGAAGCTGAACAACTACCAGCACACAACCTACAGACATTTCATCGCATTCTTAGCATCCAAACCACCCACCAAACCCCATTCATCATCGCTGCAAGAAGCAGCTATGTACAACAATGCTGTCTCGAACTCTATCAAACACCTCTCCAATCCGATGAAATTCTATCAGGCATTACTGAAATCCCGATACAAAAATACCTCAAGGCAGGGGACTCTTTTGCGGTGCGTCTTCAAAAAATAACTCCAACTCAGCTATCTTCCACGAAGTTAGCAGCAGAAATTGGCCAGGAACTCTTGAATCGTGTACCTGGCTCTCAAGTTAACCTAACCGAACCCACCATAACTTTCCAAGGGGTACTAGTTCATTCAACATTCCTTTTTGGCATTCGGCTGCTTGAACTCAAACGGAATCGATTTGAGGCGCGAAACCCGATTAATCGTCCAACACGTCATCCGTCGACCATCCCACCGAAACTCGCACGATGCCTGGTGAATCTTGCCCGGGTAACGAAAACCAGTCTTGTCCTCGACACGTTCTGTGGCACGGGGGCGTTTCTCATCGAAGCGGGCCTCATCGGATGTCGTGTCATAGGCTGTGATATCAACGCTACAATGATAAAAGGCTGTCGACGAAACCTCAACCATTACAACATCTTGCCAGAAGAACTACTCGTAGCTGATGCTCAGTCTATTGCATTAACAACAGTCAACGCCGTTGTGACCGATCCTCCATACGGTCGCGCGGCTTCACGGCACGGGATTCCACTCAAATCACTAGTCCTCAACACGTTAACCAATATCAAATCATTCCTCTCCCGCCGAGGTCATGTGGCACTCATTGTACCGCAAGGCATCCCCTGGCAACAACACATAATAACGATCGGCTATTCTTTAGTTGAAGCACACCTCATTCGAGAACATAAAAGTTTAACCCGTGAAATCCTAATCTTTAAGCGCGGATAACCGAGGGTATATCGTGAAACTAATTTTTTTAGGAACCGCTGGAAGCTTCCCAACAAGCCACCGGAGCTTACCCGCCATCGCGATTCAGCAAGCACACACACTCTGCCTCTTTGATTGTGGGGAAGGATTACAACGCCAGATCTTCACCGCAGGAATCAAGTTCCGTCATACGTTAAAAATATTCGTTACACACCTACATGGAGATCATATTTTGGGATTACCAGGTCTCCTACAAACGATGTCGTTATTGAATCTCGATAAACCCGTAGAAGTATATGGACCCCACGGCATCCTGGATTTTATCGTGAATATCGTGAAATTAATTCGATTTCACCTCACATTTCCACTCAAAATCTTCGAAGTCGCTGAAGGAACCGTAGTTACTGATCCTAAATACACCATCCAATGCGCCTGGACGGACCATAACATCCCTAATCTCGCCTATGCGCTTCAAGAAACCGAGCGACCTGGCAGATTTTTTCCCCACAAAGCGCATGATCTTGGCGTTCCGGAAGGTCCAATGTGGGCGCACCTCCAACGAGGAGACGATCTCTGTCTTCCAGACGGACGCATCATTACTCCTCGCGATGTTCTAGGTCCTCCCCGACCAGGTCGCAAGATCGTGTACACTGGTGACACCAAACCCTGCACTAGCGTTACTCGTTTAGCTAAGAATGCCGACATCCTGATCCATGACGCGACGTTTGATGATGCCCTGCACGAGAGAGCTAAAAGTAATGGGCACTCAACGGCAAGCCAAGCCGCATCTATAGCCCAACGTGCACACGTGAAACATTTAATTCTAACCCACCTCAGCTCCCGATATCCGGATGGGGCACTCCTCCGAAAACAGGCTGAACACATCTTTCCCACGGTAACAATTGCGGAAGATTTTCTTGAAATACACGTTCCATTCTCCTAACCTCTAGTATCGTGCGACTTTGGGAACCTTTATATGCAGTTTTAGGATGAATAGCCGCTATCCCAGTACCTGGTCCAGCATGACGTGAGAGAGGCATAGTCGTTTGATCGATCCGAATTTCTTCTTTGAACTCTTCGAGTTAGTGAAAACGGAGTTCACCGTGTCAGACGCCTATGTAAGAGATAATGTCCCCACCTTCACGATTAAACCAGAACCTAATTTAAATCAAAAACTGCTACGATTAAAAGACCAAGTACGCGGAAAAGACTTAGAGGTTCAATTAACGCAAGACAAGGAGCTTCAGATCCAACTAGTTCCTCGCATTACCCGCCCTTCCCATCAAGTAATCGTGAATTACTCGCTGCCTCTCTTTATCATAACCATTATTACCGTCACCATTTCAGGGTACTTCATCGCTGGAAATTATCTGAATTTACTCAATATCTTAGGACGGGACAGTCATATCGACTGGACCAACGACCAGTTGACCATGACTTTCGCCTATACCATTAGTATCATAGCAACACTTGGAGTCCATGAATTAGGACATATTCTTGCTTGTCGTATACATGGAATTGAAGCGAGCATGCCAATTTTTCTGCCAGGAATCCCGTTACTCACGCTTGGTACTTTCGGAGCCGTCATACGGCAAAAAAGTCCTACTGTCAATCGAAATCAACTTTTTGACATCGGATTCATGGGCCCATTATTCGGTTTTATTCTCTCGCTCATTATCTCCATCTGGGGATACTCATTATCACTTCCCTTATCACGAACGGATTATCAGCTATTAACCACTACCTTGGGTGAAGGAGATTTCGTGGTACTCCCCTTCATCTTTCAAACCCTACAGGACTACATATTTCCCAATGCAAACAGCTTCTCCCATATTCTTCATCCCATCGCCTTTGCCGGATGGCTGACAACATTACTCACCTTTCTCAACATCTTCCCTATTGGGCAACTCGACGGAGGACACATCGCCTGGGCACTCTTTGGCCCCACATGGCATCGCCGGATAAGCTACATCATGATTCCAATCATGATTTTAACAGGCTGGTGGTCAATGGCAATTCTCATATTGTTCTTCTTACGCCAAGGGCATCCCGGTACAATAAATGAAATAACCGGAGTATCACGCACACGAAAACTACTCAGCATTCTCGTCATCGTAATCTTTTTAACATGTTTCACGCCCTCATCAAGTAGTCCTCTACTCTCCCTCCTCTACCCCTAACTACGAATCACATGTTTCTGTTACATCAAGCACCCACAGTCGAGCCAGAGATCTCCGAAACGAATCCGAACGCGCGCGCGTCGCTGATGGAGTTACTGTGAATATGTCGAAAATCAAGGTCCTTCCTCTAATCTCTGAGAGTATGGGTGCCCGGTCCCTCTGCACCTTCATAGAAACTCCAGATATCAAAATCCTTATGGATCCCGGTGTCTCGCTCGGGCAACGCTGGCGTCTTCTACCCCATCCAACCGAGTATCGAATCCTCATGGAAAGCCGGCACCGGATTGCGGAATATGCTGAGAAAAGTGACATAGTGACCATCAGTCATTACCATTTTGACCATTGCACACCCACTTTCACCGATTATCGGTGGACCTTTTCAACGCCCGAAACAGCCCATCAGATATTTCATAACAAACTTGTCTTGGCTAAAGATTATCGAAAGAAAATCAACCCCACCCAACGGCGACGAGGCTGGATATTCCGAAAACAGATGGAAAACAGCTTTCAAGAGTTTCATCCAGCCGATGGAAACTCGTTTACCTTCGGAGATACCGCGATTCAATTCTCAAATCCAGTATTTCATGGCGAGTCTGAAACTGCGTTAGGATGGGTCGTAATGGTCTCGATCAGTGTTGAAAATGAGCGCGTCCTTCACGCCTCAGACGTCCAAGGACCCATGATCACAACGACTTGTCAATCCATCCTCGAGGTTAATCCCTCACTCCTCTATCTTGGAGGCCCACCTCAATATCTAGCAGGTTACCGGGTCAATCATCAAACCATTATGCGAGCGCAACGTAATCTCCTGAATTTATCACGGATGATTCCGACACTCATAGTTGACCATCATCTCATACGCGGTCAGGACTGGACTCGTTTCATGCATCCGATCCGGCGTGTTGCCGAGACTGAAGCTCATCACGTATATACGGCTGCAGAATACTGCAGACAACGAAATCAGCCTCTTGAATCCGAAAGACAGAAGTTATATGAACAGGATCCGCCTTCCACCGAGTTTCTGAATTGGAGTCGCCGCTCCAAGGACCAGCAGAGAACCACGCCTCCTCCCGTATGATCGTTTCAAGGGAGTTTTTATGATACTCTCTTCCATATTATCGTTAGGTGTGTAATGAGGACTCTGGCCCAAATGAGCACTGCAATGATTAGGATCTTGAGTTCCGAGCACGCCCTGGAGTGCAGTCGGGTCACGCCTTAACCTCGCACGTGCGTTCATACGAGCGCGCGTACCTTACAGCATTAAACCGGGTTTTTAATTATCAAAAATTAACTCCCAACTCCACATTAGTAACTTACATGAAGAAAGCAAGTCAGGTCTTAGAAAATTATGGTTTTGACGTAGAAACGATAATATAAGGGTAAGTTCATAATCTGTTTCCAGATTTTTGAGGAGGGATAATATGGATCTAGTTCTCGCTATTCCGTTAATCTTCGGCCTTTCTCTCCTCGTTGCCATTTTAATCTTTATCGCAGGCTCACTCGCCTCAGTTCGGGTTTCCCGAAAATCAAAACTCGGTTTTACTCCTTATGCTTGTGGTGAAGCCTTTCCCGCTGCGAAATTACAGGTGAATCTCGAGAACTTCTTCATCTACCTTGCTTTTTTCTTAATCTTCGATGTTGCCGCATTTCTATTAGTCTTAAGTTATGAAAACCCTGGCTTCTACCCGATGCTCTTCTGCCTCGTGATTTTAGTCAATATTTCAACTCTGATACCTCTCTGGAGGCACACACACCATGGGACTCATTGATTGGGCACGACGATGCTCGCCTTGGCTACTGCATTTCAACGCGGGCTCATGCAACGGTTGTGATATCGAGCTTACAGCCACCTTGACTCCGAAATATGATTTAGAGCGCTTTGGTGTGATGTTAAAAGGCAGTCCTCGCCATGCAGACATTTTAGCCGTCACAGGGCCAGTGACTCGACAAGCGCACTCTCGTTTAGACGCGATCTTTGAACAAATGCCCTATCCGAAACACGTCATTGCAATTGGTACGTGCGCTACCAGCGGGGCACCCTTCCGTGGCTCCTATAACATAGCGCATGGCGTTGATCAGGTGCTCCCGGTAGACATGTATATTTCCGGTTGTCCTCCGAAACCTGAAGCCATTATTCATGGAATATTACGATTAACAGGAAAGATCAAGGATGCCGATTGACCACAATGAGCTAATTGCATGGCTGAAGAGGATAGCTATCGAGGTGTCGATGCCCCGAACGGAGCGCGTTTTTGCGACACTGTCTCCAGAACTCGTTCGTGAAGGGTTACAACAATTAATCAATCGCGACTTCACTCGACTTGTCACCATTACAGGTAATGACATCGGAAAGCACATCGAGCTCATCTATCACCTCGCGCGAGAGGATACAGTAGTCTCCATCAAAACCTTAGTATTAACAGAGACTTCTAAGCATCCAACAGTCAGTGATCTCCTTCCCGCCGCGACACTGTATGAGCAGGAAGTCCATGAACTCTTTGGAATTTGCTTCCACGGTCACCCTGACCTCGCACCTCTTTTGCTTCCTGACGATTGGCCTCCCCATGTGTATCCTCTGAGAAAAGAATGGTCCCTATCAGCACTAGCGAAGAAACTCAAGGAGCCTCCATAAACTGAAGTATATCTGTATGTGGCAGCATCATCTAATGGTGAGTGAACGATACTGATTCCCCTCGAACTCACCATCCTGTTTGAAATCACCATTTTCCCTGGAATCTGCTTCTATTTTACTCTCGCATTCTTCAGCGAATGGCTCGATAGAAAGATCGTGGCTAAACTTCAAAATCGCATTGGACCTTTAACGACAGGGCCATGGGGACTCCTCCAACCCTTTGCGGATTTTGTGAAACTACTCGCAAAAGAAGACCTGACACCAACTGCCGCCAATCAACGATTATTCACCATTACACCCTTACTCATCTTCACGTTTTCCTTGATGCCTCTCTTCTTGATTCCAATACACGATCCCGTTGCACTCATATCGTTTGATGGAGATCTTATCTTCATTCTATTCATTACCACCATGACCGCACTAACAATGTTTCTCAGCGCCTGGGCATCCACAAATCAATTTAGTACATTAGGAGGAACACGTCTAGCCCTTCAAATGCTCGGGTATGAAATCCCTCTTACTATTGCAGTGTTGGGACCCGCAATCACCGCACGCACTCTATCACTCAGTCAGATCGTGAATTCACAAACAGCGGGTCACTGGCATATTCTCACCCAACCTCTGGGATTCAGTGTCGTGATCATCAGTCTCCTGGCAGAACTTCACTTCGTCCCATTTGATATCCCCCAAGCCGAAACAGAGCTCGTAACGGGTTGGTTAACCGAATTCAGTGGACGAAAATTAGCACTCTTGAAGTTAGCAAAAGATTTTGAGATGGTACTCGCTTCCGCGCTCCTCGTTACACTGTTTCTCGGCGGTCCAGAAGGTCCCACACTCCCTCTAGGACCAAGTGGTCTCTATCCACCACTCTGGTTTCTGGTAAAATTCATTGGATGTCTCCTCCTGTTCTCTAATCTCCGAGCAGTATTTGGACGATTTCGGATCGATCAAGTCCTCGTTGGAGCATGGAAATACTTGACGCCTCTCGCGTTCCTGCAACTCATATTCATCCAATTCACCACGGGAGTCCTCTAATTTGGCCATGGAAGGCGAACTACTCACCTCCGCGACACGCAAAGCAAGCACTATCGCGTATCCCAAACGCAAACAACCGCCGGTCGAAGGACTCCGTGGCCAAATCATTTGGCATATTGACACCTGTATTGGCTGTGGGCTATGTCCCCAAGCTTGTCCCTCTGACGCCATCTTGATGACTGGAAAAAGCGCAGAGGCTGAGATCACTTATTACCTAAATCGATGCATTTACTGTGGTGACTGCGTGACCGTCTGTCCGACGCAATCGATTGAAGCCATCCCAGAGTATGAATTAGCGTTTACAGACCAACAACATATGGTGATTCACTATCCCCGGTCTCGCCCCGTATCGGAGGATTGATCATGTTACCGTTTGCCCCCTGGCTTGCCTGGATGATTCCCTGTCTTGGCGCTGTTGTGACGCTTGCCCTCCCGAAAACCAAAGCGCAGTGGAGTCACATCCTGGCCTTAACTAGCCTTGGCGTAAGTGCAGTATTCTCTCTGTCAATGCTGCCAGACGTTGCCACGGGCAAGCTCTTCGAATGGCGGTGGCAGTGGTCACTATTTGATATGGCCGTTCTCATCGATCCACTAAACGTCATCATGGCATCTGTTGTCAGCGTGATCGGGTTTCTGGTCGCGGCATTCTCTGTTGGGTACATGCGCCACGAACCAGAAATTACACGGTTCTGGTTTTTAATCCAACTGTTCTTAGGTGGATATATGATCATCGTCGTTTCCGGCGATCTTCTTCAAACATTTATTGGATGGGAACTGGTCGGAGCCACCTGTATGGCCCTCGCGTCCTTTTGGTATCGCGATCAAGAGAACGCACGAATTGGCTTAAAGACCGGGCTTCTGTTACGTGTTGGGGACTTTGCGCTCTTGACCGCGATATTAAGCATCTATGTCTCTGCAGGAACTTTTAACCTCACGGAACTTCAAGCGAATCCAGAATGGCTTTTCACATTATCTCAATCGGGCATGTTGGTACCCGCGATGCTCCTGTTTTTAGTCGGGATTCTTGTCAAAGCTGCGCAATTTCCCTTTCAAGACTGGCTTCCTGATATGCTGGCTGCATCTCCGTCTTGTTTTAACGCATTAACTGAATGTTTGGCAGGTCCTTTTCTGTTTGCACGCGTGCTTCCCTTACTTCATGAGGGCTATCTGTTGGGCGTGGGCGAGCTCTCAATCCTCTTTCTCGCGACCGCGTGGCTGGGAATTCTCACCGCGTTACTGTCCGCCTTACTCGCTACGGCTCAGAGAAATATTAATCGTTTGTTAGCGTGCTCGGTATCCAGTGTCATTGGATACATGCTCGTGGCATTTGGTGTGGCGGCGTTATCTCCAGACATCGTCCCCGGCTACTTGGCGGGCACTTTCCTGTTAACGGTCGACGCATTCATCACGGGACTCCTGTTTCTATCTGCTGCTTTCCTCGCCTACGTAGCACGATCCGAAAATTTGGATCAAATGGGGGGGATACATAGTCGACTAGCGCATCGAGGAATTGAGGTGGGAGTCTTTGCAATGATTGGTATACCCCCGTTAAGTGGATTCTGGAGTTCAAATTGGATCCAAACCGTCACATTATCCTTAGCTGAGTCAGCTGCCCGCGTTGGTCAAACCTTAATGGCAGCATCGAGCTATCTTCTCTTTGGCCTCATACTGCTCACGGGGGGAATCACAGCGTTTTATGGATTGCGAATGCTGTGGTTGCTCTTACGTCGCTCCTCAACGAGAACCCATCGCCACTTGTCGGTTCCCTCCTTGATGCAGCGATCGTTGTTATCGATGCTCATCATCACGATGGGGATCGATTTCTTAATCCCAGTCTTAATTCCGGCTTTCAACACATTCTTTCTTCCCCTCGTGATGAAGCCATTTCTGGTGGACGTTTTTGAAGTCAGTATCTATATTCTGCCAACAATGAGCACTATTCTGAGTTTACTTTTTTGTGGCGTTGGTGCTTACTTGGCCTACCATGTTTATGTGACGCAACGTTTTCCCGTTGATCGCTGGATGCAGCAATACGCTGTTCTCCAGGTCACCCATAGAGTTTTATTCAACCGTTTCTACTTTGATACATTCTCACAGAAACTAGCAGAACGGGTGATCGCGGCTTCAACGCTCCTCATGAAGTTCGTCGAGAAAGGGATGGATATGGGTCTCAACACGGTCGCTAGCACGATCACCACAGCCGCTCAACTCATCTTTCATGGATTTGAGCGACAATTTGATATCATCGCTGCAGCCTTTGCTGCTCGGGTGGTGACGGCGGTGCATGCAAGCTATCACCTAATCGAGCTTGAAGGCTTATCCCAGCGACCCATTAAGGGATTCAATGAGCTTTTTAACAGTCTCACACGAATCCTACTCTCCATCGCTCAACAGTTGTATCGTCTATTCGAAGAAGATATAGCACAACAGCTTCAACGAGGCTTCCTCACAAGCTTTCACCGCTTCGAAAATCAGCTCCGCCGTTTGCATACCGGCCTGGTTTCCTATAATCTGTTGATGGTAGCACTCGGACTAGGGTTACTGCTGGGGCTTCTCCTCCTTTTTGGTCTGGGTGGAGGGGGATAACGTGCTTCCGTACTCTGCGCTCTTAGCTGTGGTCATTCCCGGCTTTGTCGGTCTCGGGTTATTAGCGTTTCGGAGAAATGTGACGGATCGTGCAGGATGGATCGCAACGGCGGCCACACTCATCTCCGTGTTCTTGATGTTAAATATGGCAACGGATGTCCTCGACAACTATAATCAGGATCAATCGCCGCTCCTGTTTGAATACTCGTGGATTAAACCCATCAATGTCTCCTTCGGGTTTATTGTTGACGTCGTGAATCTCCCCCTAGGCTTAATCGTCGCGTTGGTGAGTACGCTTACCTGTTTCTATTCCATTCAGTACATGGCGGGCGAAAAAGATCTTCCCGCCTATTATGCGAGTTTACTCCTGTTTATGATGGGGATGATGGGCGTAATGCTCTCAAACAATCTCATCCAATTCTATCTCTTCTGGGAATTGATGTTGATTCCCTCGTATCTGTTAATCGCCCTCTGGGGCACATCGGAGAATCGGCTCCGTATCGGATTCAAATACTTCATCTTCACTCATGTTGGCGCCCTCTCGATGCTCCTCGGAATCCTGGCAATCTACTCCTATACCGGAACCTTTGACCTCGTCAGTTTACCGCAACTCATCCATTTAATTCCGCCCGAAATGGTCAATGTGATTTTTGTTCTACTCGGCTTCGGGTTCTTCGTGAAGATGGCGGTCTTTCCGGTGCATACGTGGCTACCAGACGCGCATTCCGAAGCCCCCACCCCCATTAGTGCGATGCTCTCTGGTCTCATGGTCAAGTCTGGTGCCTACGGAATCGCACGCGTACTGCTTGGTATCTTTGGCTCAACCATGACGTTTGCCGCTGATTTTCTCACCATCCTCGCCGTCATAACCATCGCGTATGGTGGTCTGATGGCTCTCGCCCAGACGGATATCAAACGATTACTCGCGTACTCGAGCATCAGCCAATTAGGCTACATCCTCTTTGGCTTAGGGACAGCATCGAGTCTCGGTGTTACCGGGGGATTACTCCACATGGTGAACCATGCAGTCAGTAAAAGCTTACTCTTCCTGTGCGCCGGAATCCTCATCCACGAAACGAAGACTCGCGATATCTCACAACTCGGGGGACTGATGAGTCGGATGCCTGTGACCAGCGCCGCCTGTGTGATCGGCGCCTTTAGCCTTATCGGGATCCCGCCGCTCAACGGGTTTTGGAGTGAATGGATGATCTTTGGCGGCGGTCTATCGGCGGATAAAATTGTCATCACCTTCATCGGCGTCGCCTCCACCCTCGTCACCGCCGGATACTACTTATGGTTTGTCTGGCGCGTCTTTTTTGGAACCCCGTCGCCCCTAGTTGAAGCCAATAACGTGGATGACCCATCAGTCCTTCAACTCACCCCAATCGTGATCCTCGCAACCCTCTGCCTCGTCTGGGGCTTATTCCCCGGCTCCATGCTGATCTTCATTCGATCCGCAGCCGAGCTTTTAACCGGGATAGGAGGATAATCATGCTCGATCTCATCGCAATCATCTGCCTCATCCTCAGCCTCATCTTTGCCATCTTTGCGATCGAGCTACCCAACCTCCTCTACGCTGCCTTCAGTCTATGTGGAATGGCGATTACGATCGGCCTGTTATTCGGAGTATTATCCGCCCCATACATTATGCTCTTTCAACTCCTCGTCTATGCGGGGGCAACAGTCTCCCTCTTTCTCGCCGTGATCATGTTAACGAAGAGGCAGGATCCATGACATCACTCCGTTTCCCCATGCTTGGCTCCGTGATCATCGGGTTGCTTCTCCTACTGCTCTTGATCATCCTTCCCCCCGTCTTTACACCCTTCGCATATGTTACTCCGGACAAGCCCCTAATCCCCCTCACCGAGGATGGCAATGCTGCGCTGAGTCGTGTCCTGTGGATCGATCGACAACTCGATGTCTTAGTCCTTGCAGTCCTCCTCTTCGTCACGGGTGTCGGCTGCGCTACCCTGTTACATCCGAATCAGGGAGAGGTCTCATGATCCCCCTTACCTATTATCTGCTGGGCTCCGTTGGGCTTTATCTACTCGGAATCTATTGCCTCATTGTCAAACGTAATATGATTCGTCTTTTACTCGCGCTCGAGATTCTGCTCAATGCGGTTAATCTGAATTTCATTGCTTTTGCCCGATATGGTCAGCAAGGCTCTATCGACCCGTTGGGTCATGGATTCACTGTGCTCACGATCGGATTTGGCGGCTGCATTATAGCCGTGGGCTTAGCGATGACCCTGTATGCGTATCGGCACTATCATACGTTGGATGTACGAGCATTGCGGAGGCTCCGGCATTAAGTGTTTACGCCTCACCTTGATATCGTACTCCTTTTCTTGGTCACGTTGCCCGTCGTTGGACTGCTCGCTCACCGCCTGAATCAACGATATCTCGTGGAGGTCTATGCGCTACTCGGGTTAGCGTTACCCTTCTTTTTTGTATGGAACTCGACCACTCAACTTGCAACCCACCCGATCGTCGTGTATCCCGCTATCGTCTTGTCGTTTATTCCCGACACAGTCATCTTTGTCGTAGACGCATTCAGCCTCTTTATGACCAGCATTTACCTCAGCGTCGGTCTCGTGATTGTGCTATATTCGCTAGCATCGTTTACCTCGGAATGCCGTCGCCCAGGCTATTACGCGTTACTCCTCGGCGTAACCGCGGGTATGATCGGCGTCGTTCTGTCCGGAAGTCTCTTCACCCTCTTCATCTTCTGGGAAATCATGAGTCTCTGCAGCTACGTCCTAGTCGCGTTTCATACCCGGGATTGGGAACCCATCGAAGCCGGCTACAAGTACCTGATCATGAGTGGGACCGGAGGTGTTACCGCACTGTTTGGTATGAGCTGGCTGTATGGCTTAACGGGCACACTGAATATCGCCACGCTCTTCACAGCATTTCAGACCGCTCCGAGTGATCCTTGGTTACTGCTCCCCCTGGGGTTAATCCTCTGTGGATTTGGGTTACAGGCAGGAATGTTTCCCTTCCACTTCTGGCTGCCCGACGCCCACTCCGCCGCACCCGCACCGGTAAGTGCCCTTCTCTCCGGGGTGATGGTAATGACGGGCGTCTATGCTTTGATCCGTGTCCTGCATCTCGTCTTCCCCACGCTCGCTGGTGCTTGGACGATGACACTCGCAATCTTTGCCATCGCGACCATGTTTGTCGGGAATGTCATGGCGCTAATTCAAACAGATGTGAAGCGATTACTGGCGTACAGCACCGTCGCAAATGTCGGGTATATTCTGCTTGGCGTCGCATTGAATAACCTGCATGGCTTAACCGGCAGCCTCTTTCAAATCCTGAATCATGCCATTGTCAAGTCGCTGCTCTTTTTCTGTTCCGGGACTTTTTTCACGCACGTCGGGACGCGAAACCTACAGCACTTAGGTGGTGTCGGAAAGCGGATGCCCATCACGACAAGCCTCTTTCTCTTAGGCGTGTTGGCGCTGGCAGGATTGCCACCCTTCAATATTTTTTGGAGCGAGTGGACGATTCTCGCCGCTGGCATTGATGCGGGACGCTTAGAATTCTCTTTCCTCATGATTCTCAACATGACGCTCTCGGCTGCCTATTGTCTTCGCATCCTCCAACATATTCTCTTTCGCGACGAGTCCACGTCGATTCCTCCCGACATCCAGGAAGCTCCCCGACGCCTATTAGTGCCGAAAATCCTGTTAGCAGGCGCCCTAGTGCTGATTGGTCTCTATCCCGGACCATTTCGTGCCCTATCCGAACAAGCCGCCGCCGCTGCCCTGAATCTCCACGCCTACGTCCACGCGCTCCTGCCGTGATTTTCAGAGCAGTGAGATACGTTTAAATCGAGGCGATTTTTAATGGTTCTAGATAGCCCAGGTAGCTCAGACTGGGAGAGCGTCCGGCTGAAGACCGGATTGTCGTGAGTTCAAGTCTCACCCTGGGCACCACATTCGCACTCGCGACACTTTTTCTCATTTGCGTTTGCGAAACACCTTGACGTGCTCGATGTCACAGACATACTCGAATCCCCGTTCAATAAGGGCTTTCGCGTCATCGATGGTTGTCGCGACCTTACAGATATATTCGTCATCCTGATGGGTGAATAACGCGTTTTCAAGTTGGATGTACTTCAAGGTATTGTTGATGTTGCGATGTCCAAGATACTGCATGACATAGAGGATGTCTTTAGTTTGATGATAAAGCATTGTGGCTTTCCAGTGGCGTAGGGTATGAAAGGTGATCCGTTTCAATCGTGGATTGCCAAGTTT
>JAOZHK010000091.1 GCA_026014905.1 Candidatus Bathyarchaeota archaeon | reverse complement strand
TGGGGTACGAAGAGGCATTTCACAAGTTTCAACAAGAATTAGGGGGGTTCTTAGGGTCAGCAGCGATTGCCCGCTTCCAACAACTCCACACGGAATTGTCTAGATTACGGGGTTCCTGTTGATTTTTGTATTAGCCACATTCTCATGAGCACCGGTAATTTCACTTAGTTTAAAAACACACGTGCGCGCGCTCGTAGAAATAATGGATATGTAGTTCTATGTTCTTATCGTCGTATTATGCGATCAGACTTCTTTATCGTAGATCCAGTAGTAATCCTCGATGTCAGGTTTACTTTTCAATTTATCGGACCAGCATGCATTACAAACGCTAATGACACGCCCGAGATCTTTATCCACATCCAGGTTGTTCGCCTCTACCATCTCATCAAAACACCATTTGACTGTCACATACATGTCTTCTTTCTGGGTTTCAACCACTTTCTCGCAAAGAACACAAGGGACTTTCACTAAGATTCACTCTCCGATGCTAGGAAGCAAATATGACATTGAAAAACATATAAGGATTACTGAAATTTCTATGAAACACCTTTCACGCGAATGATCTTTCTTCGTCCTAGCACAGTCCAATATTCGACTTCGGCGTTTAAATCCACTCTCCTGCTAAGATCCTCTTCAGATGGAATCGGTGTGTAGAAGACTTCATAACTCTCAAGATCCATCAGTTGGACGTTCTCACTTTCAAGTGAGAGAACTTGTGCACTCCGTTTTTCTATTATCGGTATATCAACTCGAGCGTCAACAGGGCTGACGATGCTTTTCTTGGTATCATCGAAGACATTGATCGCGACAATTCTTGCTTTAGCCGATCCATGTTTTCCAGGCTTCGATTTTTCAAGAGACACGATTTTGTACGCTTCATCATCAATGACTAAATGTCGACCAACTTTTAAGCTTCCTACACTAGCGGGCCTACTCATATCATTTCACCTTTAATTAATATCTGATCGCACTGAAGATTTTTTATTGTTACTGAAGAATCCAACCAGTTCTTGGACATCTAACAGCTTTCAAACTTCAGCTGGTTTCTAGCCATCTACTCCTATTGGAGATACCTCATCTAATATATTTTATGAAGATTTCAGAAAACACAAGATATCTTAAGAAGAAAACTGCGATAAAATCGTTAGATGAAAAACTATTCGCATGTTAACGTGTGGGCGTAGATCTTATCGATTTAATAGACATATGCCAGTAAATTACCACCGATGTTTTGTTGATGAGCATCAGAGTGAGCTAAGACGCCATTAGGGGTCGTCATTACTAACATACCAAAACTTCTTCCGGGCAAGAAACGCTTCTCCCAATCTTCAAGTTTGGTAACTTTCACGGAGTATCGGGGTTTGATAACTCCGCACTTGTTGATACGTCCCAAGAGTTGAACGTTAAATTTTCCAGCTCGACCATCGTCGATATATTCGAAAGAACCAACGTATCCTTTTTGTTGTAGGATTCGTAGTACTTGGCCAATGAGTTTTGAGGCTGGTTGGATAATGCATTCGTGTTTGCGACGCTCTTCATTGTTCTGGATTGTAGACAATGCGTCAGCCAAGGGATCATTTAATGTCATGTTGGTTCACGTTCTGTAGTATTCAGTGATACGAACTATATGTGCCCATTTATTAGCTTAGCTGTATTTTATTGTTTGTGGATTTGAGGCTGTGTTGATTCAACGATGGCTTTTGCTTCATCATAATTGTGACGCCATTTTCTGTTGTGTTCTTGGATGAAGTCGAGGACTCGCTGAATTGTTTGTACTTTATGTTCGCCACAAAGAAGTGTTCCATTTTTACAGGCGTGATAGGTGTTCACGATTTCTTGATCATCTGTGACAAACTGGTACAAACAAATCTCGTAAATGGGACAAATTTCTGGAACCCCACCTAATTGACGTTGCTCCTTCACGGTATCTCGGCCACCTGTAAATGCATGAGATATCTTTCTTTTTATTGCCTCATTCTTTTCATGTAAAGTGAAATAGCTCATGGGGCTACGTTTACTCATTTTTGGGGAACCATCCAAGCCTTTCATTATTTTATGATATGTTGATGAAGGAGCGATAAAATTGTAATGTCGAAACTTGCGAGCAAGATCTCGGGTTAACCGGAGATGTGGATCTTGATCAATGCCAACGGGGACTACAGTAGGTTTAGGACCATTGAAATCTGTTAGCTGTGGCATTAAAATATCTCCGGCTTGGATTAGTGATGCCAAGTACAATCCCAAATGGCGTTCACCATAGATAGCTCGTAATGTAGCTAAGGTGATTCCTCTGCTTAAGATAATGGCTAAATCCTTAACTCGTTGTTCGGTTGATTGTTTATAGATAACGCCCTGTTTAGCGTCGAATCCGAGGGCAAGTAAATCAGCGACATTTCCGATAGCGAATTTATGACTATCCTGTAAAGATATCTGGTTATCTTGATATGCTTCCACATCAGCGATACAGTAGAAGGCTTGTCCACCTTGTTGCTGGAAATAGATAACTTCACTTGCGGTCATGAGATTCCCTAGATGGAATTCCCCAGTTGGTTTGATGCCACTCATTACTGCAAATTCTTGGTCCTTATGGATGGCATCGAGTACGAGGTCGAATCCTCGATGTCCAAAAATGACGTTGCGCCGCATAAACATATTTGGTTTTGCAACTTTATTGAGAAGAGGTTGAAACGGCTGAATCCCAAATTCTTTGAGTAAGTATTGATAATCTTCAATCACGGTAGAACCAAACGGATCAATCACTGATTGCTTTTTCTGGGGCATCTTATTTCTCCAGGTTACTATTTTTTTAATCTAAGTGTGTGGATCATTAACTAGTTAGTCTTCAGTGATCAGGAAAGGGAGGAACAAAAAGTTTGTTATTCATCATAGATTTTCTCGATCACTTTCGTCTCGTCCAGTTCCATCCCGAGACCGGGCTTTGTCGAAGGAAGAATATAACCATTGACCGGTTCAAGAATCTCTCGGTCTAGTGCTTGAGTCCAAGGATTCCATTTTACCAGGAATTCTGCTAAGGGGACGGTCTCAGCATTCTGGCTAAACCAAACGTGTTGGGAAAGAGGGGCATTTCCTGAATGAGGGATAACTGGGAGGCCAGCTGTGGATGCAAGGGTACAGATTTTTCGAGTTTCACTAAGTCCCCCAGCCCATGCAATATCCGGTTGTAAGATGTCCAATGCGCGTTTGTTAATGATTTGCATAAAGCCCCAGCGTGTATATTCGTGCTCAGCGCCAGATATTGGGATATTTACCCTTCGGGTGATCTCTGCCATTTCATCGATTTTATCGCCCATAACCGGTTCTTCCATCCAGGTGGGTTCGTATCGTTCCAATTTCCGCGCCATCTTAATCGCATAGTTGACATTCCAGCTTTGCCAACAATCGAGCATAATGTCAATATCGTCGCCCACTGCATCTCTTAACGTTTTCACTAACCGAATATTTTCTTTTTCACCTATTACTCCCGCTGATGGACCAAACCGAAAGAACCATTTCATTGCCGTATAACCTTGTTCCACATAGCTCTGTGCACGGGTGACGATGTGTTCAGGCTTCAAAGACCATCCTAAACAGCTCGCATATGCTCGTATCCGGGATTTCACGGGTCCCCCTAATAGCCGATAAACTGGTTCTTCCCGAATCTTACCTATCAAATCCCAAAGGGCACAATCGACCGCGCTGATCGCAAACATCGTCTGACCTTTTCGACCATGAACTTGCGATCGATATAATTGATCCCAAATTTTCTCGATGGCGAATGCATCTTGACCAATCAACAATGGTTTTAACAAATTACGGCAAATAAAAGCAACAACTGGTGAGATAGGTCGCATTAATCCTGCCACTCCGACATCGGTCTCGATCTCTAACCATCCCGCATTAACTTCCACTTGAGTTGGTGATACTTGCACGGTTTTCTGGGCTCCCTCTGTTTGATATTTTGGATAGATATCCAGAGGGCGAACTAAACGCTCCTCCCAAAACACGGTATTCTCTTCAACAGTTAAATATCCCTTTACCTGGAATGTTTTCACGTCAGTAATTTTAGCTTCCAATATACTGCCTTTCCCCCTTCTTCCAAAGGTCATATCCCCTAAATTATATAAATCCCTTTGCGCATCCATAACCTTCTTTAGAAAAAACCTCAGTGGATAGGGCATTAGCTAGCCAAGAAACCAATAAACAGGCGATTTAACTGCAATTCATACCTGTGGCTGAAGTGAGTGGCGTGGACATTTATGCTCCACGCAATGGTTTTATCTCCTATTTTAATAGTCCCTATTATGCACATCATAAAGCCACTGCCCTCGACATTTACACTCCGGATCACGACTATGATGTAGCACTTAGTCCAGTTGCAGGGCGCGTCATAAAAATTCACTCCTTTAAGCCACCACAGAGAGCGTTTCTCAAGCATCATGAGCCCGAACAGCTCATTATTTTAACCTCAAACCAACTCCAACCCCACTTCATTCGCCTCCTTCACATCAAATCAACCGTGAAGGTAGGAGACTCTATCTCAGTAGGAGACGAATTAGGTACTTTAATCCGAAGTGGTTTCTTTAATTATTGGACAGATCCCCATATCCACATTGACGTCCGACAACAGGGGAATCTTCTCCGAGCCAAAGGCTCACTTCCACTAACTCCTCGAACGCTGCGTCTTCACACAACAAAGCATCCAAATTCCCTTCTCCCTCCAGGATATGACCTCACTATAACTACAGTGAAACGCGAATACATCCTTGCGCAAACCAGGAATATATTACAAATACGTGGCGTATATGGATTTGCCGGAAGAGTCGATGCAACTCCTGGACTGCTTGATGCTGGACTACCTCACTACTCTTATGGAGGCATTCATTTCACAAACCGTCCTCCTATTTTTCCTGGATCTCCTATCCACTTAGCCTCCCACCTGATCGGCACCGTCACACACGTGTCCCCACACTATGCACTATTTCAAACACACCCTCTCAATATCTACCTTAATCGTCACAAAGTCCGAGGCGTGTCACTATATCTTTACTTGAATAATCAACAACTGTTGAAAATAATTCCTTTAGCTCCAGGCACCCTATCCCTCAAGAAAGGTGAACGTGCTCGATTATCTTTCAAAACTCTTCTCGAAACACTATCTCCGAGAGAGGGTTAGAGAACAGGGCTGCGACCAGTCATTTATACGGTGGAATGATAAGCATACAAATATTCCTGAGCATACCCCGCATAGTGACCGAAATAACTTTGACCAAAAGAACTTAATTCCTTATAGACCTGAGGCGTTAGTATTTCCCGATCAAGGGCTTTAATTGACAGGTGCTGCTGATAGTTTGTAACGAGGATCCGATGAATCCATCGATCCACAGGAAACGCCCTTAATTGCTCAAGGGAAAAAAGGAGTACACAATCCGCCACTTTCTGACCTACCCCATCAATGCGGAGCAATTCTTGTTTCGCTTCAGAATACGACATCGACTGCAAGTGAGATAGACAAACTTCTCCCTTTAATATACGTGAAGCCGCAGCCTTCACATACTTTGCTCGATACCCAAGGTTACATGCAAGCAACTGGTTGATAGAAACAGATGCAAGTTTTCGGGATGATGGGAACAGATAATTGGTGTAACCGTTATATGTTATCCGTTGCCCAAAAGCTCGACAGAGATTATGAACCATTCCTTTGATTCGTGGAATATTTGCAAACGTTGCGCAAATGAAAGAGATCAGGCACTCCCAAGGATCCTGACGCACAAGACGTAAGCCTTCAAATAGTTTGAGCATTTTCCTGATGACCGCGTCTTTATTAATACTCCTAGTAATGGCGGGAAGATCATCATCAAATCTGAAATAACGGTGAATTAGTGTAGGTTCTGCATCTGGAAACACAGTATACGTCAAGATATTCTGATCTTGAGTCATTGCGATGCATGCATCATCAATAACTCCAAACCAGATATTACCCTCTTTTCTCCAGCGGAAAACCTGCCCACACCGGAGGGTGAAATCAATATTGAATGGCGTCGTTGCAGGATCCAGCTCAATCTGCATGAATTCACGTTCTCATTATGCAGAGAAAAGTAAGGTTAGTGACAAACGGATTTTAATTATGCGACCCATGAAGGGTTTGAAGTATCTGTTTGCGCTGTACCTTCCGCTTAGCTACGCGTTGAAAAGCCTGAGGGATACCGGCTAATAATGATTGAGATTGTTGTCTTGCGGTCACACAAAACTTCGCACTTACCTCCTCAATTATCTCAGCTTTAGTGAGGGCTTTCTCATAGGTTATATCGGGTGGCAATTCAGTATCCAGAGTATAGTCTTCTGTCTTCACACCTATGAAAGAAAAGGACGTTTCAAGAGCATCACTAACAATCTCACGATAAGTTCTCAGAATCATTTTTTTATGTTTCTGGCTCTCTTGTGCAAAGGCATGGAAGGTTTGTTGGCCTTGAGAAAACACTTCCCAATCGGCTAAAGTCTGATAAAAGCGGGTAATATCATCCTCCATCTGACTATAGAAACTTAGAAGAGCACTCGCGGTAGCAAGTTCCACGCTAGAACCACCTAACGATCACAACCTTCTGTTCTGTGAAGAAGTTGACTGCATCTCGCCCTTGACCATGGAGATCTCCAAAGAACGAATCTTTCATACCACTAAAGGGAAAGAATGCCATGGGTGCGGCGACTCCAATATTAATTCCCACATTTCCTGTTTGAACATCATATTGAAATTGTCGAGCCGCTTTCCCACTATCGGTGAAGATGGATGATGCGTTTCCAAAAGAACTCTGATTCACGAGCTCAATAGCCTCGTCCAATGTAGTTGCACGAAATACACTCATGACCGGGCCAAATATCTCTTCTCTAGCTATCGTCATATCAAGGGTAACGTTTTCAAAAATGGAGGGACCTAGGAAACAGTTGAGGGGGTAATTTCCAATCACTTGCATTTCCCGTCCATCTAATATGAGGTCAGCGCCTTCAGTAATTCCTTGATCAATAAACCCAAGTACGCGTCTTTTTCGAGTTTCGGCTTGAAGTGGCCCCATTTGTACATTTTCGTCGAGTCCATAGCCAATTCGAATATTTGAGGAGGCTGTAACAACTTTCTGCAGGAATCGGCGATAAAAAGCCTCATCACCCACGATGATTAAATTGGCACCAGAGAGACAGCGTTGCCCGGTATTTCCAAAGAATGAAGTCATTAAGGATGCGATAGTGCGGTTCACCTCAGCATCAGGCATGACCACTAGAAAGTTTTTGGCCCCGCATTGCGCCTGTACGCGTTTTCCATGTGCGGTTGCTGTCTTATAGATAACATCGCGCCCAATCTGGGTGGAGCCAACAAACGAGATGCCTTGAATATCGGGGTGTTGAAGCATCGCATTAGCAACGTCAACATCGCCGTGAACCATATTGATCACCCCTGGAGGAAAGCCTGCTTCATCAATCAGTTCGAAGAGTTTAACTTGACTGATGGGGGTCCATGGTGATGGCTTAACAATATAGGTATTACCCGTCGCAACCGCGTAGGGTAGAAACCAGAGGGGGACCATAAAGGGAAAATTGAATGGAGCGATACAGCCAAATACGCCGAGGGGCTGACGGATCATGTATTCATCAATACCTCGAGCGATATCTTCAAGGTTATATCCCATCATTAATGAAGGCATCCCTGCAGCCACTTCCACGTTCTCGATACCTCGTCGAGTTTCACCCCGAGACTCGTCGATTGTTTTCCCATGCTCCATGACACCCGCGCGACTTATCTCTTCAAAAGCATCCTCAAGAAGCTCTCGTAGTCGCGACAGATATCGCGCTCGTGCAAGTGCGGTCATGCGCCGCCACTCGGGGAATGCATCCTGAGCTGCTGTGACTGCCTGACCTAGTTCATTTGCCGTTGAGATAGGGACGCGGCCGATGGTTTTCATATTCGCTGGATTGATGATATCTCGATAGGTAGTAGTATCCGCTTCAACCCATTCTCCATTGATATAATTCTTTAATGTGTGCAAACTTTCGAAAGGTTCTTTTAATAAACTCATCTCTGTGTCCCCTTGTCTAAATCTTATCCTTTTGTTTCTCCTTCAGGCTTTATGAAGTTTTCACTTAAAATGTTTATTTGTATGAACAATTTAGTGGGATGGCCATTGGCGTTGCAGCTCAAGAATTGGTTTCATTCCAGAAGTGACGAGATGCTGCTCTACGTCAGTAATCGGGGTGTGGTCTCCGAGTGTCTGTTTTTCATTTGCAAGTCTGATGATGAGTCGTGCCAGAATCATAGCACCTTCTTGTAGATTTCGTGGATCCACTTTATCCATGGTATCTGCTGTTGTGTGGCCCCAGCCTCGGCCAACGATTTGGCGTTCTATTGATGGTTCAGCATGCATTGAGATAGTGGGAATTCCTTGGAGATAGAAAGGCCAATGGTCTGATGCGGTTGTGATTTTTTCTTCGAGATGCAGAGGATATTGAATTATGCTGCTGAAGTGTTGCAGTGACGTCATCAGTTGTGGTGGCTGATGAATAGTAAAGGCTACGTGTTGTGTTCCTTTAGCGTAGGCAAGTCCACCTAGCTCAAGATTTATCATTAGAGCGATGTGTTTCAGTTGATTTGGATGCTGCTCAACGTATCGGGTAGAACCTGTAACGCCAAGTTCTTCGCAGCCAAAGGCAATAAATCGGATATTGCGTCTGAATCGATTTTTATATTTCTGGAGGTGTTTTGCAACTTCCAGAATTACTGCTATGGCGGAGAGGTTATCCATGGCTCCTTGCGCGATATCGTGACCATCGTAATGGCCACCAACAATGATCCACTCTGTTGCCTGTCTGCGTCCAGGAAGATCCGCTATGATATTTCGTGAAATTTGGTTAGGAACCACTTGACTTGTGTCTTTGATGCGAACTGTGAACGGGTGGTTATCGGCAAGACGTAGCATTAATGACCCGGTCTCTAAACTCACTCCGATGCCTGGAATTTCACCTCCCATTTTATGCGCTGGACGTAGGCTTCCCGTGGGAGAAAGTTGTCCTGGGTTATGATTCATAAAAATAAAGCCTTTGGCACCATGATCAACGGCATACGCGTATTTTGTTCGCCGATGAACTCGTTCCCCTGAAGGGCTGGTTGCACTAGAACAGAGGACAATGCGGTCTTGGAGATTAATAGAATGTTTTGCGCGAAATTCTTCAGGACTTCCGGTTCCGATATTCACCACTTCGCCTTCGATCTCACCTCCGGGAGATAAAGCAAGAGCAATCGCGGAGAGCGATCGTGATTTAGGCGTAAGCATTTCTAAAGCAACAGTGCCACGACGCCATCCAAAATATGTGAACTCATGAGTCTTCGCATCGGTATATCCATAGTTATGAAATTGATCGATAATATAACCTTGGGCGCGGGTTTCACTAAGTGTACCAGCAAATCGGCTTCCCACTTCATCTGCGAGGAAGCGCATGTTGTTGTGGATTGTACTCTCTTGCCAGAGATCGCCAATCACATTTCGTTCAATAGTTTTGAAACGCTGCGTTAACTTCATGTTTCAGTCACCGATTCCAGATTTAATGCTCTACCATACTTGATTCCGGGGTTATTAATACCTCGCTTCATTCACAGCGAATGTTTTGATAAATTCTAAAAGTTTAATAATTCTCTGAAACGCATGTTGAATGGCGACAGCATAGTTGGAATCGTATGCGATCATTGGCACATTAGCGTTTTTTGTAGTAGTCATCTTAATCTATCAATATCGTCATCTATTTTCGGTTCTTCGATATCGATGGATACTCAAATCTGCTGTTGAATCAAAGAATCCGCCGAAACAGCAGACAGAGATTGTATGTCCCCGCTGTAATGATTCAATGGAAGAAGGGTACATACTTGGGCCTCAAGGCATTTACTGGAACAAGGAAGCGGTTTCACTCCACAATTTTGGATGGCATGATATCCGAAGTGAACCATTAACTTCCCGGTTACCGTTCGATGAAAAAACAGGCTCGTTAAAGGCCTTTCGCTGCGTGAATTGCGCAATCATTCGTATCGATCTTAAATCGCAGAATCACTATGGCTTCTTCTAGTTAACGCCCATGAGTCCTATACTCTTTCAATTTTTCCATTTTGATAAAGGGGGCAACCGCCGCCACATTCAGGTAATTGGGGACATTCCTGGCATTTATCAGAAACGTATTTTCTCTCACGTAGTTCAACACAGGTTGGATGATTCCAGATCTGATTCCAATCATCTTGCAGAATATTTCCTAACGGTTCAAAGTAGCTTTGGCAGGGTATGACGTCTCCTGTTGGTTCAATACACATACTAATTCGACATGCACTACAGCTTTTGATCCCCAGCTCTAACTCTAGAGGATTAACCACACAATATTGAGTTGGGGTATACCAAATAAATTCCATTCCTAAGAGCTCTGCATACTCTTGGATTCGTGTCAGTAGGGGTTTAAAACGACTCTCCTCAAGTCCAAAATCCTTCGCGATAGCAGCAGCCTTGCCTGAATGAATGAGCCCGTTACAGGCAAATTGCTGCAATCCGAGATCATGAATGAACTTGATGGTCTCCAGGATATCGTCAGCATTATACTGGTTTAAAGTGGTATTGGTGAGAGTGTAAATGGGTGTCGCGATGGCATTTTTTAATCCTTGCACGGTCTCTTGCCAGCTGCCCTCAATGCCTGTAATCTTATCATGCACCTTTTCATTCGATGATTCAAGGGTGATCTGAATATGGTCAACGCCAGCATCGACTAAGGTTGCAAGATATGCGCGATCCTTCAATCGCCGCCCGTTGGTGATGACTCCACTCACTAATCCCTTGTCTTCGGCGTACCGAATTAATTGTGGCAAATCCTCTCTAAGAGTGGGTTCTCCTCCCGTAAACACAAGATGGGGGATTCCTAGTGTATAAAGGGTATCAATCACCTGATACCATTCCTTCGTGGTGAGTTCGGGGGTTTCACGGGGGCCGCCTGTATAACAGTGAAGGCAGAGGTTATTACATCGATAGGTTAGCGCTAAATCCATACGATAAGGCGCGGACATTGATTGTTGGAAGGGTTTGGCTTTTTCGACTCCCAGGTACGAAATGGGACAGATATCACTAGTCTTTGCAAAAGAATTGACGATGAAGAGAATATCTTGATGATCGGTAAGTGCCGTCTCATAATCGATCTTGTATCGCCGTCGAACCTCTTTTGCGGCTTCTTCTTCGTTTTTTCCAGTGAGGAAATAGTAAACGTGAGCGGTAGCCGTTCGATTTAAAAAGAGCACGCGGGAAGCATCGATGATCAACACGCCATCTCCGTCCGCTTCAACACGAAGATGAAGGCGCAGTCCCTGCCACTCTCCGGTTGCACGATAGTGATATAATCCAGGAGGCACTTTTTTTGGAAAAAGATTATCAATAAACTTCATTCTTATCGAGCACCTCCACCTGCACAGGCACAAGCACAGGAGACACATGCACAGGCACATGCACATGATGCACAGGCACACACACAGCTGGAACGGCGCCGAACCGACCGGGCGGATTGAGCGGACTTTGGTGGAGGAATTAATCGTTTCGCAAAGTTCTCCGCATCACGCACAAGATTATTTGTAGCTTTTTCAATCCCTGAAACAACGCTGTCTGCGAATTCCTGAGCAGGAATGGGCTGATATTCAGGTGTACCGGACGGACGTGTCGGGAGTGTAGGTGCTGTACCTCCACTTCTTGGGACTAGAGGGCTATGCCAGTACCACGCCCATCCAGGTCGCGGCAAGAATAACATGTTAGGCGGAAAGGCAGTGCGAAATTTATCAGAATATTTCTCATCCATTAGAAGCCATTGAAGGTTCTGGTCGATAACGGTTCCTTTCAACTGAGGTGTACTTGCCTGAGTGACTTGGTCCCAAGCTTTAGCGACAATTGAGTTATAATATTTCTCTGTATCCACACGAGAGTAGCCCTTCATTTTTTTATCTACATTATCACGGAGACTCAAATAAGACCGTGCAAGTCGCTTTTCGTTCAACGATCCCTTGGGTTCAATGGCTTGTAGAAAATCAATTTCGTAATACCGTTTTCGGGGCAAGGAGGTATCTTGCGCTTTCTGCTCAATACGGGACACTCTGATGAGAGGATCAACCTCTATCACGGAGACCAGTCCCTTCATTAACAGCCCGAAAAGAATCATTGTCAAGACCTTCGCTGGATTAGTGTGTACGACAACTGCTGCCTCGACAGCCGTCAATCCTCGTCGAGGACCTAAGGCTTCAATCGAGATTTTTGGTTTTTCATAATTTTCTTTCCGCCGACGCCGCAGAATAAGAATGAGCGTAACGACTCCACCAATAACTACGAGGATTAACGCAAGAAACGTCCAAAGATCTGCATCTGAATCAGTGCTTGGGAGTGTCACGTAGGTTTCAGGTATCGAGATCCCAAAGGTCAGTTGAGTATTAGGTAACAAATTGTTTTCTTCCCAGAACACTGCAAGGACTCCATCGATTGTAGTGAAGAATGCTGGCTCCGAGGTTTTGATCTCTTCCTCTGTCACGCCTTCAGGTGGGACGATCGCCACTCGCAGATTCAGCACTTCTTCGGGAAAATATGTGGGCGTGAATTGCATCCCAACGTTTCCTTCGTTCATTTCATCGACGAAAACCATATTCGGAACGCCTGCACGAATGATCACCGTATCTTGATCACCCGAACTCATCGGACGCCCAAAGTAGGCTTCAATCTGATAGTTACTTCCACTACTGAGATCATTATAGGTCAACTGAGTCCCATCAAGATTGGTGACCGAATCAATATTAAACCCAGAGGCAGGCATCCCCACGATAATCCATCCTTGAGCATTAGATTCATACGTAATTGTTATATTGTAAAGTAACTCAATAGACGCATCTTCATTGATCCAGATCGTAACCCATTCTTTGTCAATGCGATAGGTAACAGTCTGATTAACGTCAGCGAATATGGAGGCATTAGTGTAAGAGATTACTGGAATACATACCATGGTGAGGATGAGGAATATTAGAAACCGCACAGAGTGGCGATTCATTACCATGTTGGCTCCTCGGTTAACTCTACTTTATTTCCACAGTAGTCGCAGGTAATGAACGGTCGACCATCGACTACTACCAACTTATCAGCGTCAAGATTCGCACTGCAGATTGGACAGGGAATCGCTTTTGTAGTAATGGGACCTGATACATCAACGGTTTGTCGGATTTCGATTGGTTGCTTCTCCCGGGAAAAATAGAGTAAAACAATCGCAATCGCAATTAAGGCGATCCCTGGCAAGAGTCTGTACTCGTAGGGAGGAAAAGCGGCCATCAGGAAGAGTCCTCCCAAGACGATGAATCCAGCTGAAATTGCGTATAGTACCCACTTTAACACGCCTTTCGCCATACCCTATGCCCTCAATATAATTATCACATTAATCAGGCTAAAATTTATGCTTTTGGAGATTTATTGGATATCACGCTATCGATTTTTGATTACAAATCTTTTATTTAAGAAGAGACTAATATGAAGGAAAATTGTTTAATTATGTTGGTGAAACGTTATGGCAACGATAAATCCTGCAAAGCCCTGGATTGTCCGCGACTACCTCAATTGTAGCGGCTGTCGGCGATGTGAAATTGCATGCACCCTCTCCCATGAAGGTCAGATCTGGCCTGAAGCCTCACGCGTCCGGATTTTTATGTTAATTCCTGGCGTAGAGATAGCGCATCTCTGTGCCCAATGCCATGATTACCCTTGTGTCGCAAGCTGTCCATTTGACGCATTATCGGTAAATGAGGATACCTCCGCGGTCATCGTCGATAAAGAGCAATGTACGGCCTGTGGACAATGCATGACTGCTTGTCCTGGCCAGATTCCACATCTTCATCCTACAAAGGAATACATGTTAATCTGTGATCTCTGTGATGGTGATCCTCAATGTGCCAAAGTCTGCACCGACGCCGGGTTTAATGCATTACGGGTGGTTGAAGAAGTAAAATCCGTGTCTCACAAACTCTTCTCAAAAACCCCTGACCAATTAACCAGACAAGTAGCAGAAAATTTGTACTTAGATAAAGCAAAGGAGCTGATCTAACATGACGGGAGGTTATGCAGGGAAATTCATCGATGTTGACTTAAGCAACAAGACAGTCACGGCAACCACCTTCCCCGAGGATATTCTGTACCAGTACCTTGGAGGTCGTGGGTTAGCAGCGAAAATCCTTTGGGATCGGTTGGGCGATAACTGGAACCAGGTGGATCCCCTTGGACCTGAAAACGTGCTTTTAGCATTAACGGGGCCACTCACGGGCTATTTCAGTGGAGCTCGCATCTGTGTCTCAGGAAAATCACCACAGAGTAACGGCATCATCGGCTCAACATTGAGTGGTGAGTTTCCAATCGAATTAAAATGTTCGGGATGGGATGGCGTTATTGTTTCTGGAAAAGCGCAGAACCCTGTGTATCTGTATATCGATAATGATGCGGTTGAGCTCCGAAACGCACATCATCTCTGGGGGTTAGATGGGAAAGAAACCATCAAAGTGCTCACGAAGGAGATTAAAACCGAATTAGATAAAAAGTATAAGCGATTTGGTGTCCAGAAAGAACCCGCCATGTTATATATTGGACCTGCTGGTGAAAACCGCATCCGGGTTTCCGCGGTGATTCAAAAGTGGTCACACGCTGCGGGTTATGGAGGTTACGGCGCGGTGATGGGTGCTAAAAATCTGAAAGCTATCGTAGCGAAAGGCATGGGGCCGCTTCCCGCTGTCGCTCGCCCTGAAGAAGTGGTTCAATGCATGGATGAAACCGCGCAGATCGCATATCGTAAGGATCGATTACGTCGCTGGGGAACTGGCTACGCAGGTTATGAAGTGGGAGCGGATCGAAGTTCAGAACCTGTCAAAAATTGGCAAGAGGAATGGCATGATGAACAGAGCATGGGCGGGGATCAATTTGATTTTCGCTATTGGGTGAAACGTTATTGGGGCGATTATGGCTGCCCCGTCACATGTCTCAAACTCGCGGTTCTTCGAGCAGGACCCTACAAGGGCGCGATCACTGATAACCCGGACTACGAGATGGAAGCCTATCTAGGGCCAAATCTCGGTGTGTTCGATCCGGATGGAGTGATTTATCTCACGTCACTAATCGAGGATTTAGGATATTCAGGCATTAACGGTGGCAACGTGATGGCGTTTGCAGCAGAACTCTATCAACGAGGAATCTTATCTCAAGCGGATCTCGGTGGCTTGGACTTAAAATGGGGTGACGTGAAAGCATTCGAAGAACTCGCGTATAAAATCGCTAATCGAGATGGCCCCTTCTTTGATATCCTGGCAGAAGGCACCTATCGCGCAGCAGTCAAGATCTCGGACATGAAAGGTGTCGATGTGATGCCCTACGCAATTCACGTGAAAGGTGTAGAAATTGGTGCCCATGGTACTCGAAGTGGATTAGATTACACGAAAGATATCTGTTATGCTTGTTCCGTCCAAGGCGGCGATCACACCTCCACAGTCACCGATGCATACGATGACATGGACACTGTTTTTCAAGACTCAAGCGTGTACTGCAACGTCATTAGCTGGGGGGGCGGTCTCGGAGATCTTCCGTGGCGATTCCTTCGAGCCGTGACGGGTTGGACAATGACGGAACAAGAGTGGAAAACCACACTGAGCCACCGCATCGTTCATATTCAGCGCGCCGCAGAACTTCTCGGAGGACCTGATGTTGCTTGGACACCCCGCATTGATGACGACAATCCACCGCGATTCTACGACCCCCTTCCTTCCGGCCCCCACAAGGGCGCGACCACCGACAAGGCCGAAGTTCAGCGCCGTAAACGAGAGTATTATGACATCATTGGTTGGGACGCTCATGGCATACCTACAAGTCAAGTGTTACGGAAACTCGGGTTGGACACTATCGACGCAAGCTTACAACAACTGAGAGAAGCGTAATCTTTTTCTCTCCCCTCCTTTGTGTAAGGAGACTATTGAAGGGTAAATCGTGAAGATCACAATACGAGCATTCGGAACGTTATTAATGGCGTTAAACCGCACGTTCGAAATCGAGCTCGATGATCAAGCCACCATCCAAATTCTCTTACAGCAATTGACCTTACAAAATCCATCAACCTTATCCCCTTTACTATGGAATTCAACACTTACTCTTCTTATTAATGGCCGCAACATCTACTCTCTTCACGGTATGAACACCATCTTAAAAGATAGCGATATCGTCACGCTTATTCCATTTGTTGTTGGCGGATAAATCTCAGTAACGATGCGCGTGGGCTATACTTGATAGCTGTATTGTTAAAGAGAGCGCTGTTCTCTTCGACGCAAGCGAAATTTATCACCACGTATAGCTATATCTTAATTTTCACGAGACGCGACTTAAACAGAGATGAATTAGCTCGAGAACATAACATTTATCAATAACGTTAGATGCCAAGTACTTGAATTATTAACTAGGCGAAAGTCATTGTTTAAACATTCTCTTGATGTCGCTACCTCTGATAATGCCGATTTATTGGCTGTTCAAGCCCAACGGAAAATTGTGTGGCGAAAACAACCAGCTATTGTCCGTGTGGAAAAACCACTTCGGCTGCGTAGAGCTCGAAGTCTGGGATATAAAGCGAAACCGGGGTTCACAACAGTCCGAGTCCGGGTTCGACGAGGCGGGCTTCGAAAAAGCGCACCAGCGGGTGGAAGACGCCAACGCCATGCCGGGTTCACTCGAAAAGTACCCGCGAAAAGCATGCAATTAATTGGAGAAGAACGGGTAGGGAAAGCATATCCCAATCTTGAAGTCTTGAATTCTTACTGGGTAGGCGAAGACGGTCAATACAAATGGTTTGAAGTAATCCTCGTTGACCCTCATCACGCGGGGATTCAGCGAGATAACGATATTAATTGGATCTGTGATAAATCGCAGCAAGGACGCGTACACCGAGGATTAACCAGTGCCGGTAAAAAGATGAGGGGACTGGGACATTAAGCGATCCCACCTATATGCATCGATGCACATATCCGCCTTCATTCACGCGACAGAAGATACGATCAAGGTCATTGAAGCCTGTCAACAACTTCTCCCAGATACCCTCCGAAATGATATACTTTTTACACAACACAAGCTACAGGGGCATCATCGTAACCCGATCATTCTCCTCGAGACCATCATTCGAAACCCTGCTATTATCACAGAATCTATCACCACGATTGCCCAACAGCTCCGATCGACCGATCACCACCAACTATGGTATGACCGTCATCGCTACCTTGACGCGAAAGGCAACTTATACATCCGCTTTGATAAGCAGGCAGCATATAATAAACAACTTACTTTCAGTCAAGCGGACCCAATCCGCGTCAAGATCAAACCAAAAGGGTCAGTTAAGCATATAAGCCGCCTCACTGACATTTTTCCTGAATTCTTCACGATTCACCAAAATACATGAAGGCTCCTCCGTGATCCGAAAACATAAGAAGAGATACATGGGCTTTTACATCCCCTCATATCCTAAACTCACGAAACACCAACTTCTCTCCCGGTTCATGCACGAGCTCCCAACAACACCGCGTCCACGAGTTCGCATGATCGAATACCACGCCGCCACAGGAATTGGGATTCTCCTCTGCGATCACACACACCTACCGCAGTTACGTCAAGTTTTTCAAAAGCTCTCAAAAACCACCGCGCCTTCTCACTCCATCCACCTTCTCGGCGTGTCAGGTACCCTTAAAACCTTACGCCGAAAGTTCCTCAACAGCAAATCTAAGCCAATTGTCTAGATACGAAAAACCTTTTAGTCGCAACGATCAATCAAACATGAAATAGGTCACGAGGTGAAATAGGTCATGGCAATGTTTACAGCCCCTGGAGCATATGACAGAGCAATTACCGTATTTTCCCCCGACGGGCGACTCTTCCAAGTTGAATACGCCCTTGAAACTGTGAAGCGGGGATCCACTGTTCTTGGCATATCAAGTCCAGAAGGCGTGGTTTTAGCAGCTGAAGAACGAGCTGCCTCGAAGCTTCAAGATCCCACTTTTTCTTGGAAAATATTTGAGATAGATGAACACTTAGGAGCTGCGATCTCGGGATTAAGCTCTGATGCCAGAATATTAATTAATCAAGCTCGCGTTTTTGCCCAAAGTAATCGATTAACCTACGACGAGCTTGCAGATGTTGAAGTCCTCTCAAAACGAGTAGGAGATATCAAGCAACTGTACACCCAACACGCTGGAGTCCGCCCCTTTGGCGTCTCTATAATCTTCGGTGGCGTCGACAGCAAAGGTAGTAAGATCCTGCAAACCGATCCCAGCGGCGCAGTGTGGGCGTATAAAGCAGTCTCGGTCGGCGCAGGTAGTGATACTGTTCGCAGCATCTTGGAAGAAAAGTATCGCGATGACTTGACGCTTGAAGAATCCCTCCTCCTCGCAGTTGAATGTCTATCAAAAGCTATTGAAGGACCCCTAGATCCCAGTAAAATGAAGATGGCAGTAATTCCTGCAGAAACGCGAAAAATCAAGAAACTATCGGATTCAGAAATCACGGACTATATCAATAAACTCGAAACGTAAGCTTGGTAATTACTCATGGGTGAGAACCACACCACCGCTCGCCTAACTAAAGCCGGTGAACGTTTCGAAATCTTAGTCCGACCCGACCGAGCCTTTGATTACAAGCGCGGGAAAACCGGTGACATCGACCACATTCTGGTCGCTGACGCGATTTTTACCGATGCCAGTAAAGGCTTACGAGCTTCGGAAGACAAATTACACACCGCATTTCAAACCACTGATCCCTATGCCATCGCCGAAATTATAATACAACAAGGCGAGCTTCAACTAACAATAGAACAACGACGGGAACTTGTCCGAGAAAAGCGAAAACAAATTGTCGCTTTCCTAACACGAAACTGCATTGACCCGCGCACACGATCTCCGCATCCACCTATTCGGATAGAGCAAGCCCTAGATCAAATCAAAATTACCATCGACCCCTTTCGTGACGGAGAAGAACAAGCACGGGAAGTAATTGATAAATTACGACCGATCCTTCCTCTTCGAATCGAACAGATCCGCATTGCAGTTAAAGTCCCCCCAGAATATGGTGCACAAACCCTCGGAATGGCACGATCCTTTGCCACAGTATCACAAGAAGAGTGGCAACGTGACGGTTCATGGATCGGAATCGTTGAAATGCCCGCAGGATTACACACCGCGTTCCTTGACCGCTTAGGCCGGATCACACATGGCAATTACCAAACAAAAATATTAAAGTGAGCAAGAACAGGTTAACAGAACAAGAAAAGAGATTGAATAACGGAATACAGTAGAGACGATCATTCAACCTTTTTATAGAAAAATATTAGAATACCTTGAAAGAAGTGGAGAACAGACAGTATGACTTATCTGATAGAAAGCCGGAAAATCGTTATTCCCGGCGAATTATTAGCCGAAGGCGAATACCGTGCCGGTCGGCATACCTATCAACAAGATAAAAAAATCTACGCATCCATCGTAGGATTAAGCAACCACGTAGGACGCAACGTTTACGTCGTTGCCCTCAAGGGCTGTTATTTCCCCCAAATTGGGGATCTAGTGATTGGAAAAATTATTGACATGCGATTGGGAAGCTGGATCGCAGACATCAACGCGCCCTACACCGCCAATTTATTCGCGTCCGACGTCTTTGACCGCCCATTTAATTCACGAAAAGAGGATATGACACGGATCTTTAATATCGGCGATCTAGTGTTAGCGAAGGTAAAATCCTTCGATCGAACCCGTGACCCCTCTCTCACCACGCGAGAATCCGGTCTAGGACGGATCGTGCATGGCCGTATCATCACGATGACACCCACCAAGATTCCACGTCTTATCGGTCGCCGTGGCTCCATGATTAATTCCATCAAACGCGAGACCGGCACGAATATCACGATTGGCCAAAACGGATTGATTTTGATCAGCGGTAAGCGACTCGCGTATGAAAACCTCGCGATCAAAGTCATCGACTTAATTGAGACGGAAGCACACACTTCCGGCCTCACTGAACGAGTAACGAAATTCATTAAAGAGGAGAAAAGTGTTTTAAATGACAAAAACTAAGTCGGTCACCTTAATTAAAAAGGGCGTCCGAACCGATCAACGTCAGATCACCGATTTACGCACAATCAAGATTGAGGTAGGAACCCTGGACAAAGCCAATGGCTCCGCCTATCTGACCTGGGGCAAAAATAAAATATTAGCTGCGGTGTATGGACCCCGTGAAGTTCATCCCCGGCACCTGGCTAAATCCGATCGAGCGTTTGTCCGATGCCGCTACCACATGGCACCTTTTTCAACGGATGAACGAAAACATCCTGCACCGTCACGCCGCGAAGTTGAGTTGTCAAAAGTCATTCGAATGGCGTTAGAACCAGCGATTATAACGGATCTCTTTCCCCGTACCGGCATCGATATTTTCATTGAAGTGCTGCAATCCGATGGGGGAACGCGGTGTGCAAGCATCACTGCAGCCGCGGTCGCTTTAGCAGATGCGGGAATCCCTCTCCGGGATCTTGTTGTCGGATGCGCAGCTGGGAAAATTGAGGGCCAAATCGTATTGGATTTGAATGATGTCGAGGATCAAAAGGGAGATGCAGATGTACCTGTCGCAATCATGCCACGAACCGGAGCAATAACCCTGCTTCAAATGGATGGACTGCTCACCCAAGACGAATTTCGGCAAGCCCTTGACTTGGCAATTCAAGGCTGCATGACCGTCTATGACCTCCAAAAAGAAGCGTTAACGCATAAATATATCCAACCCGCAGAAACCCCTGCGCCCGATACCCCAGAGGATACCGCTGCATCGGAAACATCTGAAGACACACCTGAAGCACCTAAGACACCAGAGGAATCAAATGGTGATGACGAGGAGGTCTCAGAATGAGTGACTCTTTTGAAGTAATCGCGAACATTCAGCGACGACGCATTCTTGACCACCTCAGTCAAGACAAACGGATTGATGGTCGAAGCTTACTAGATTACCGTCCCATTCAAGTCAACCCTGGTGTAATTGGTAAAGCGTCAGGCTCGGCATGGGTCTCCATCGGAAAAACCCAAGTCCTCGTTGGAATCAAAGTGGAGACCGGAACTCCCTATTCCGATAAACCTGATGCAGGTGTGCTCACAGTGAATACTGAACTTGTACCAATCGCGTCACCTAGCTTCGAGCCAGGACCTCCGAATGAGAATTCTGTCGAACTGGCGCGAGTTGTCGACCGAGGATTACGCGAATCACAAGCGGTTGATTTATCGAAACTCTGCATTATCCCCGGCAAACTGGTGTTTATTGTCTTTGTCGATATTTACATTCTGGACCATGACGGTAATCTCTTCGACGCTGCTGCTTTAGCTGCCATCCTCGCTCTTATGAATACCACAGTACGCGGATACACCGTCTCTGATGAAGGGACAATCGAATATACGGACACCACGTCTCCGCTACCTCTCCAAAACATCCCTGTCGAAGTCACAGTTGTGAAGATCGGGGATAAACTACTTCTCGATCCCACGATCGAAGAAGAAGCCCTGATCGATGCCCAAATCACAATTGCCACCGGAGAAAATCAGGAAATCTGTGCGATCCAAAAAAGTCAAGTTGGAACCTTGACGCTCGATGAAGTTCATCAAGCGATGGAGATCGCAAAGAATAAAGCTGACGAACTCCGAACCAACGTGCTAGAGGCTTATCGGTAATGGTGAGACGCAAACGAAAAAACCCTGTCGGACGCCTTGGCGCGCGCTACGGTAAACGAGTCCGAGAACGTGTCGCGGACATTGAAGTTGGATTACGACGTAACCATCCCTGCCAAAACTGCGGGTTTCGCGCAGTCAGTCGTGTCAGTGTCGGCGTCTGGAAATGCCGGAAATGTAGTCGTACCTTCAGTGGAGCCGCATACACGCCCACAAGCGACTTAGGTATAACCGCGGAACGAAGTATCCCCTCCTCTTCATAACGATCCCTTCCCGTTACCCTCTCTCTTTTTCTGAGTGAGCACTTGATTCATGACTCCGTACCCCAGATCAAAACCCAATACGTTGAACATAATGTGATACGGGATCCACGTTAATATCCCTAAACTGATTATGACGAACTTCAATATTGGGCGAAACCGAAACACGACCCCATACCAATATGAAGTATCAGTACTGCGGTCATGCCCCACTTCATCTACCGCGGCAGCACACGCAACAATCAAGATCAACCAGAGCGCCGGAAGAGGAGCTTGAAATAGGATAGCGAAAAGAATTGTCGCTATAACGCCCA
>JAOZHK010000059.1 GCA_026014905.1 Candidatus Bathyarchaeota archaeon | reverse complement strand
GCCTACATATACCCCAAGCAGTAGAAGAGAATGCAGCCCTCATTTATCGCAAAGCATTAGATTGTGGATTAATACGCGGACGCTCTATCCGAAGCATCGCAGCCGCCGCTCTATATGCCTCATGTCGATTAACGCGGACCCCTCGCAGCCTAAAAGAGATCGTGGAATCAAGTCCCCGTGACCGAAAAGAAATTGCTCGATGCTATCGTCTTATTCAACGCCGCCTTAATGTCAATATGCCAGTTGATGACCCTCTCAAATTCATCTCCAAAATCGCATCCAAGTCACAGCTGGACCAAAAAACGCAGAACCTTGCCATTGAGTTATTACAACAAGCAAAACAGATCAATGGATTAGTGGGAAAAGGTCCAACAGGGATAGCAGCAGCCGCTCTTTACATTGCGTCGATCATGAATGGCAAGACCATCACCCAACGCGAACTCGCGAAAGCCGCAGATGTAACCGAGGTTACTGTTCGGAACCGCTATAAAGGGCTTGATAACACACTTCATCTCGGGCTCCGAAGCAGTCGGTACTAATACGCATTCTCAGACGGGATCTGAGATAGATTTATGACCGACCATACCCCATTTTAAAATGATTCATATGAGTCAAGCTCTGACCTACGCAAAATTGCGTAGATTTGATGATTTAGTACGGTTCGTGGGCATGTCTCCCACGCCATTTCTGTTCCATGTTAATACATCGGGTAAACACGTCTATTTTGTCCAAATTACTAGTTTTGGCGGGGGAAAAATGGTATATTTTGCCGATCTAGATAGTCGAATCGAAGAAAAATACGTTGTTTTTAATCGTTACCGGGGGGAAATCACGTATAGTGATCAATTTAGTTCAGATGGTCAGAGCGCCCATATCCCCATATTTGAGTTAGAAAGCACCAACATCTTCAAGGAGTATCCACCAGTTTAGTGTATTTCCTTTATAAGCTCAAAGACGACCCTGTAATATCTAAGTTAAATATGGGTGGTTCATTACATAGCTGGTATGAAGATAAAAAAGCCGCCATCAACAGCATTATATCCATGTTCCATTATCCTCCTTACATGTCAGGATGACCAAGGCTCGACAAACATTATTACACTGGCATGGACGGGCACTGTGTGTTCTGATCCGCCGATGATAGGCTTTAGTATTCGTCCGAGTCGCTTTTCTTTCTCAGTTCTTCAGGAATCCGTGGAAGTCGTAGTGAATATTCCCACTACTGCAATTCTAAAACAAACCGATTTCTGTGGCATCGTCTCTGGCCGAGATCGAGACAAGTTTACAGCTACCGGGTTATCAGCTGAGCCAGCCACTCATGTCAAGCCGCCGCTAATCCGTGAATGTCCCGTCAACCTTGAATGTATCATTAAAAATCGTGTCAATCTTGGTTCACATTATCTCTTTCTAGCTGAGATCATCCAAGTGCATGTCAATTCAGAAATTCTGATGGAGAAAGGACATATTAACTTCACACAGGCGTCTCCCATCGTCTATAATCAAGGAGAATATTGGAGCCTGAAAGAACAAATAGGGAGACATGGATTCTCTAAGCAAGAATCCACTCAATAACATACACGAGAATGTTTGGAAGAGAGAAAAATGAGAGAAGTATCTGCAGACGAAGCATGGTTACGGAAATATCCAGAACGTACGGTTCTTGCAGCATCTGTCGATTCGACAGGACGAGCAAATCTGATTGCGCTGGGATGGAATATGCCCACATCTCATTCACCCCCCATCGCAGCTATTTCCATCGGGATCACACGTTATAGTCACCAACTCATCCATGAGAACAAGGAATTTGTCCTTGTTTTCCCAAGTTACGAAATGCAAAATCAAGTGATGTATTGTGGCACCTATTCGGGTCGCAATGTTGATAAGTTTCAGGAAACAGGCTTAACGCCTGTTCCTGCAAAATATGTGCAACCACCACTCGTTAAAGAAGCCGTTGTGAATATGGAGTGCCGAGTCATTGGAGAAATGCGTACAGGGGATCACACATTATTTGCTGGCGAGATTCTCAACGCACATATTTCAGACGAAGCTCACCAAGTACTGTTCAATATGGGGCCCGACGAACAGGGAAACCGTAGATTCCACGGTTTTTAGCTTTGTCGAATATACTATATCAGGTATATGTCCTGTTATGTCAAGATGGAAGCTATTACACGGGGTATACGAGTGACTTAAAAACGCGGCTCTGCCAGCATTGGAGTGGTAAAGGGGCGAGATACACACAAATGAATAAGCCCAAGCAGATTGTATACATGGAAAGCTTCCATTCCCGCAGTGAAGCCATGCAACGAGAAAAAGCCATAAAACGATTAACTCATGACGCTAAGTCCGCTCTTATCAAGTTGAAAACGAAAATGAAATGTTAGCTAACATGAGTTTAAGCAGAGGACAGTATCTTTATAAGCTTGAACTTGGACATGTGGGAGGCAAGAAGATTATCCGAGCATATTTCTCGGATGGTCATATGGGTAAGTGCTTATTACGAACCATATATAATGCAGGAGAAGGCGTGAATTAAGATGGAGCATACAGATACCACGCATCATCAGGGGAGACAACGAACAGTTATTGATGCGTCAGGTACAATTTTAGGTCGCTTGGCAAGTTATGCGGCGAAACAAGTTCTCATTGGCAATGAAATTGTGATAGTCAATGCTGAAAAAGCTGTGATTTCCGGAAAAAAACAGAGAATTGTCAATGATTTTAAGCAACACTTGGGGACAAAAACGTGGGGCTCCCAAAAAAAAGCGCCCAAGCATCCGAGAAGACCGGATACCTATGTCCGGAGAGTGATCCGAGGCATGTTGCCTTGGAAAAAAGCACGTGGTAGAAATGCATTTCGTAGGTTGAAGGTGTATATCAGTACGCCGGAAGACTTGAAAAAAGCCCACCATACGTATATTCCACACGCACAAAAGACGCTTCGACCTGCGATGACGGTGGGCGAATTATTGACGATATTTGGGTGGAAAAATCCTTTGGAGGCAACCTAGGCATGCCCCATCGATTGCGAAAAGTTCGGAAACAACGCGGATCAAGAACTCATGGGTGGGGACAAGTCGGTCAACACCGTGGAATTGGTATGCGTGGTGGTCGTGGTAAAGCCGGACGTAAGAAACATAAATGGACCTGGGTCATCAAGCATGATCGCAATTATTTTGGTAAACATGGTTTTCAACGATCATGGGTGAATAGACCAACCACTATGAATGTGGGGGAGCTGGATACTCAAATCAAAGAGCTTGTAGCCCATGAAGTGATGCGAAAAGAAGATACGGGATATTTCATCAATCTCGATGAATTAGGGATTGCAAAATTGCTTGGTTCTGGACGTGTCTCGAAGCCCCTACGAGTTACTGTTAGATCATGGAGTGCTACTGCTGCTCAGAAAATTGAGGCGGCAGGGGGACAGATTCTTGCAGTTGACAGTCAAGCTGAAAGTTAGGACAGCTTAGAGCGAAATCGGAGGACGTGTCCAGCTAGGACCTGTGTGTGTTGGCCACGATCAATAACGAGTTGGCCATTTAGGATTACGTATTCAATTCCTGTAGAATATTGGTGCGGGTGCCAGTATGTTGCGTTGTCAATGATTGTGTCGGGATTAAAGAGTGTGATGTCAGCTGCCATACCCTTTCGGAGAACTCCGCGATCGTTTAACTGCATTCTTTGAGCGGGTGCTGCGGTCATTTTGTTAATCGCCTGTTCAAGTGTCAGAAGCCCCATTAATCGTACATACATCCCCAACACTTTTGGAAACGTACCGTAGCATCGAGGATGGGGGTATCCAACATGAAGCGGTCCTGAGGGCGTCATTGCCCAGCCATCTGAACCCACCAGCATTAATGGATGTTGGTAAGCACGTTGGACATGACGATGGGGGCGAGAATGAAGCCCGATTCGCATAACGTTTCCATTATTCTCGAGAAGGAGATTACACATTGCGTCGACGGGTTGAACATCCATCATTTCCGCTACTGTGTCAATTGTTTTACCTTCATACTTACGCATGCTCGAATTTTGACACCATGCTATCAGCGGCGTGTTTCGTGGACCATTCGGCCATTGATTTGGAAGGTTCTGCTGCCATTCTGTTTGAATTCGATCTCGAATTGCTGGACTCTTGATCCGCTGAAGCATTTGCGCGCGCCCACCTTCATGAACCCATCCCGGTAGATAGATTCCTGAAAGAAAACTGGATCCAGCGGTGTAAGGATATGCATCAAACGTGATATCGATGTTGCGAGATGCCGCGGACTCAATAATCCCTAACTGCTCATCTGAAGGCGTAGTGTGGGTAATATTAACGGGGATCCCGGTACGTTCGCTGAGAATGATAGCCTCGCGCAAGCCAGAGGTGCCTCCACGGGTATGCGTGTGATGGAGGCCTCCATGCTGGACCGCCACCCGGCATAATTCTTCAACTTCCTTGGTTGTTGAGTAACATTGTGGATGATAACTCAGTCCCGTCGATAATCCACATACGCCTTCGAGAAATGCGGTGTGAATCTGTTCTTTCATCAGTTCTAGTTCAGATTGGGTAGGAGGGCGCATAGCATACCCAAGAACATTCGTGCGGACGGTGCCGAAGCCAACGTTTGCTCGCACATTGACACCTAGTCCCCCGTCCTGTAATTCCTGGAAATACTCGGTATAAGTTGTCCAAGTAAAGGGTAATGAAGCTCCAAACGTCAATGTCTCATAATAGTCTTTCAAATCTTGTCGATGATCATTGATTACCGGTGCAGGTGACCACCCATCAGGAGTGACATACAGTGTGGTCACGCCTTGATGAATAAAACTGTCAGCCCGTCGATTACCGAAGAGGGTTAAATCCGCGTGACTATGCATATCAATAAACCCGGGGCAGATAATAAGCCCCTTGGCATCGATAACAGATTCTCCAGTAGTAGGTCCGGAAGAATCAATTTTCACGATTTTGCCTTCTGTTACATAGATGTTCGCTGTGTATCGAGATTTCCCCGTTCCATCAATGACGTGTCCATTGATAATTGTGAGGTCATATTGCATCGTTTATTCGCCACTACTAACAGATGAATAATTGTTGATGATATCGTTTCTAATTATGAAATAACCTTTAAATAACGTTTCATTCAACCATTCCCTAAATAAACTGAGTAATGATTTAATTGTCGACCATATTGCTTGAGATTATTGAGGCATTCACTCGGCTCGATCTTGATACCACGAGGGCGCTCACAAAACAAGCTGTTCAAGCCGGAATCCCTGCGCGAACAATTCTTGAGAAAGGTCTGTCAAAAGGCTTAGATCAAGTGGGTGAACTCTTTGCTAATCAACAATACTTTCTTGCTGAATTGATGGTGGCCGCATATATAATGGAACAAGTCATGCCTGAAATCAGCGAGAAACTCAAAGAAGAGGTGGGTGAAGACACGCTGCAGGGAAAAATTGTCTTTGGAACCGTGGAAGGAGACTTTCATTTCATCGGAAAAAATATCGCGATCTCGTTACTTCAAGCGGCTGGCTACGAAGTGTACGACATAGGCGAAGATGTATCCCCTGACGTGTTCGTACAAAAAGTCCGTGACTTTCAACCCGATATCGTTGCGTTATCCGCACTCCTCCTAACTACTATGCCAGGTATCGGAGAAGTTATTGACGCACTGGAATGCACAGGTCTTCGAAAACAAGTTTACATTATGATCGGGGGAAGACCGACCAGTCAACAGACCGCGGAGCAATATGGAGCGGACGCGTACTGTGAGACCGCCATGGACGGCGTCGTCACAGCAAACAAGTTTATGACCCAAAAACGGCGGGAACAATAGATGTTATCACCCTACGAGCGGATGTTATTAGCATATTTTTGTAAGCAACCCGATCAGGTTCCCATTGCCATTCCTCCTTTTCCTGTTCAAGGTGTGTCCGAGTTAATGGAGAGTGCGGGGCGCGCTAATCCACACTATCCAAAATGGGATAGAAGTACGCGGATTCGGAAGGCTATCGAATTTAACGTGAATTTTGCGAAGCGATTTCCAGAGATCTGTGTATGTACCTCGATTGGCAGTGGTGGTCACGGAGATAAGTCAGTGCATCTCGCACCAATTTTAGGTCAGCATCTTCGCATACCTGTTGTCCTCAAAGAATCTAGTAAAGGTGGCTATGCCTATTCTCAGCCATTGATTCAAAATTTAGCCGAGTTCGATGTACGAGATCTTTTTGTACCCAAGCTTCAAGATGAGCCGGCGATGCAACAAGCTCTTGAAAATGTAAGTCTCCAATTGCAGATTGAAGCCGAAACATATGCGGGACTCGAGGATCATGTTGCGGCTGGCATGAAGGGGTGGGCGTCCACTCGATGTGTTGAAGATGTTGTTGATCAAGGTCTCCTGTCATATCAACAATTTCTTATTGGTATGCGGCTTTGGCCTGATAAAGTTCATGCAATCTGCGAGATCACCACAGAATATGTGATCAATGCGCTTAAACTCATTGAGACGGCGATGGGAAAGATAACCAAACTTACGATCGCTGATCACTGCACCACGTTTATGTCAGAATCTCAAGCCCAAGAATTTTGGGTTCCCTTTGTTCAACGTGTCAATAAGGCATTTAATGGCGCCTTACGGATCTATCACAATGAAGGGCATATTTTACACTTGGTACATCTTATTCCTGCTGCGGGATTTGATGCTTTTCAAGTTGGACCTGAAACCAATCTGTCAGAAATTCGGACAATAGTAGGTAATAATCTCGCCCTGTTTGGAAATATCGATCCAGTATATACCTTCCCATCGGGTTCCCCTCAGGAAGTTCGGGAAGCCTGCGTTCAGGCTATTATGAGAGGCGGCGTCGATGGAGGATTCCTCTTGTCAACGGGCGGCGGACCACCTCGGAGTGGTGCACCGGTTCAAAATATTGAAACGATGATCGGGGTTGTTAAAGAAATGGGACAGTATCCAATATCAAGACAGGAGATGCAATAAAAAAGGGTGGAAAGAGAAGAGAGGCATGTACCCCTAGCTTATTAATATGTGTTCCAGCTGAGAATGTCGTCGAGAGCCCGTTTGGGCACATGAAGCTTCCCTGCTTCATCAAGCCAATATTTTATATCGCCATCTTTGACTTGATCAATAATGGGTTTCGTTTTGGTGTAGCCTAAAGCCACGAGCATTATGATTTCCAGATTATCGGGGATATTTAGTAGGGGACGAAGTTTCTCGCGGTTAACTGAACCGAGCATACAGGTGCCTAGACCTGCTTCATCAGCTACAAGAGAAATACTCATCGCTGCAATACCTGCGTCGTGTCCAGGACGTTGCTGAATGGCTGTATCCAGTAAAATAGCGATGTAAGCCATCGGCATCTCAGCTTGTGAGGGAGAGTAATCGGGTAAGTGCCCCGCCCATCGAGTTAACGAAAAAGTTTGTTTGACAAGAGGAGAATCATGGATGATGATGAATTTTAAAGGCTGGCGATTGGCTCCAGAGGGGGATAATCGAGCGGCATCAACACAGTTTACTAGAATCTCTTTGGGTATTGGCGTCGAAGTAAAAAATCGTATTGAGCGTCGGTTGATTATTCTTTCATAGGTCATGAGTTTCATCTTCCATTTAAACGAATCATATAGGACATGATGTATATTAAATCGTTTTCGGGTAACTCATGTCCTCTAAGAATTTTTCAACATAATCCACAAGCATACGTACATGAATAAATCCTTCCGGAGTAAAAGAGGGCAGTTTAAATCTGTTTTTCCTCAGAATGGGCGCGTTGGAGGCCAAATAAACCGAATAATTCGTGTTCTGTTAAGTGATGTGAGAGCCCGTCTTCAGAGATGTCGCCCACAACTTCTTGAAAGAGGATTTTCTTTTCTTCAAGAATTGTTTGTATCCGTTCCTCAATAGTATGTTTGGATATTAACGAGAGAACCGTTACATTTTTCTTTTGACCGATACGATGAGTTCGATCTTCTGCCTGTGACATAGTTGCGGGATTCCACCAGGAATCAAAGTGTGCCACGTAATTTGCGGCAGTTAAGGTTAATCCCAGCCCTCCGGCTTTTAGTGAGATTAAGAGTACTCTGACAGTTGGATCTTCTTCAAATTGTTGAACGACCGCTGCCCGTTGTTTACTCGAGAGAGCCCCCGAATAGATTAATGGGTTAAAGCGGTGAAGGCGCGGTTGGATGAGTTGAAGCGTTTTGAAAGGGTATTGTGAGAACAAGACCATTTTGTCTCCTGTCTCATTGAGGGTTGTCAGCACATCTTCAATATAATCGAGTTTACAGCTTTCGCCGGAGACCGGTTCAAGATTACAGATTTGTTTCAATTTAGAGATCAATGCCATGATATGAGTTGCAGTTGCGGTAGATCCCTTTTCCTTAATTTCAAGAACCCCGTGTGTCTCGACAAGGTTATAGACTGCCCGTTGTTTGGGAGATAAATCTAATAGCACGTTTTCTTGGGTTTTTGTGGGTAGTTCTGTTAAAACAGCCTGTTTTGTTCGGCGAAGTGTAAAAGGTGCAATAAGGGATTTGACATAATCTGAATCAGTGACGTTGCTACTGGAGAAAAGCGAGGGATTTAGATAACGGAAAATGGTGACGATTTCTTCGACTCGATTCTCTAAAGGCGTACCGGAAAGTCCCCAACGAATACGACTTTGAATATGGTTCACAGCGTGAAAGGTTTTTGTGGTACTGTTTTTAATCCGCTGAATTTCATCCAAGATTACAAGGTCAAATTCGAGAGTGGTAGTTTCCGTTAGTGCGGTGATGTCTTCTTTTAAACTGTCATAAGTGGTTAGATAGATTTGACTTGGGGTCTCCCAGAGTGTTCGACGTTGTGCAGAGCTTCCACTGACTTCTGTTATCATTAATTCAGGAGCCCAGGATTCAAATTTGTTCGCCCAATCGGTCAATACTGATTTAGGACAGAGAATCAAGCAGTTTGTTATTGACACTGCGCCAAATAAGAGGCGTAGTGCAACAATGGCTTGAATGGATTTACCTAACCCCATTTCATCAGCTAACAGAGCTTGAGAGTGTTCAATGAGAAAACGTACTCCGTCTTTTTGATATGAGTATAGTGATTTTCCATTAAAATCGAGTAATTTATGAAAGTCAATAGTTTGTGTCGGAAAGAGATTAAGAAGAGCGAGGTGGTGCGGTTGAATTTGTGTTTTCTCGGGGAAGAACCGCATCGCAAGCGAAGGAGTGAAATCTTGAAGTTCATAACTCTCTATTGTGAGATCATTTATTGGTGAAAAAACATCCTGGATTGAAGGGGGCTGAATGTGGGTATCAACTTCAATAATGAAGTCGGAAGATAGGGTTATAGTAGGGAAATATGAACAGATTTGGGGACGCGAAAAGGGGGCGAATTGGTTCTTAGTGAATATCGTGTCGTTGGTTAGATGAGCGGAAGTAGTGATTGAAGTTGACCAGAACCGTTCTGGATGGGTGGCTTGATGAAAGACACGTTTGACTGTGGTTTTAAAGTTATTAATCAACTGTGATCCTGTGGAAGACCTACTGCTCTCTCGGCGCGATGTTCCCACCTCTTTGCCTCTAGGGAGAGGGCAGGGTTAGTTGATGGAGATTTTGTACTGCTTGTCGCATTCGGTCAAACGATTCCACGAAGTTGAATTTGTAAGATAGCTGAGTGATGAATTCTATCGTCTTTGCTTCTATTGCATCTTTTTGTGCAATCTGCAAAAGGTTGTGATCTTGTTGATGGGGTTTAACGACGTCGGATTGATATGGATACTTGAGTGTAATTGGGGACGGGGGTTCCTCGCCTCGAAATTCTCGGACAAAAATGATTGGATTTGATACGTAATCATTGAGCGTCATGAGAAAGGGTTGTTCTATAAAAATAAATTTAGGTTTTAATTTAACTGAACGAATGAGAGGGCGTCCACAAACTTCTACTCCAAGATATTCTAATAAACCGGTCCCATACAAAGATCGTTGTATTGCATCCGGAATAATTGGCTGAGTGCATCGAAACTCTAAGGGGGTTCCGGCTAAGTTTGTGATAAGTAAAGAACCTAGATATTCTGTTTTTTCATGCTCATGAAGACTCAGAAATCCAACGGCAGGGTTTCCCATGAATAGTTGAAGAAGTGGTGAGCTATCCAACAATATGTCTTTTCTCCATAGACGCGAATACTGGAACTGACTACTTTTTTTGTAGCAAGAATTAGCTTGCTAGTGGCTTTACGGATTGATGACGTGTTTTTTTAATGAGTTGATCTGGTGTAAAACAGAGAGGCTTTTTTCGAATAAATCGCTTTTAGCTTTGATTCCTTCTTTAATAAAGAAGCTAAGTGCGTCGCTGATATTGCGGAAGAGCCCGAGTTCCACGAGGGCACTTATCTTATCCCAATCCTCGGTATTTAGCAAGTCTGTTTCTGTTATGTCCTCACTGGTAACTTCGGTCTCAAGATCTGGTAATTCGTCTAGATTATCATCTAAGATTGGATCCCCGACTGTTATTGGATCTGATACGATCTCAATATTTGTATCGTCAGTTGCGATCACTATCCCCTGGGGGTCGGTCTTAATTACACGTAGCCAAGTCACTGAACCCAAGAGGTAGCGCATAATTTTTGATCGTAAATAGGTTACATCGCCTTCAACAAAGGGTTCATTCAAGAAGCTTTTTTTTGCGACGATTTTGAGTAATTCACTTTTTTTAAGGTGTTTACCTATTGGCGCAAACACTATTGTATCCGCTGAGCGAGATTTCGCTTTATGAACGGTAACTAAATCCTCCGTTGTGACCCTCGCGTTGTTTCGTAACAGATTACTTAATCCAATAGCGTCGCCTTCTAGACTCTCTTTATCCGTAGCAATTACCTTCGCGGCTGTCGCTTTTTTCCCACGTACTTCAATAAGATCGCCGTCAATGAAACCTAATTTATTAGCGATTTCTTTATTGAGGTGAACTACGTATCGTGGCGTCTGCTGAAAGTGTCCTGACAGGTTTAATTTAGAGTCAACTGCATGAACACGAAATTGATTATCCATCGTTATGAAGATAGGTTCGTATTACGTTATTTTTTCGTTATTTACATTTAGACTACAAAAACCTGAATCCTGGAGAAGTGTTCTACCTGAAAAATGCTAATAAAAATTGCTCTGCATCCTGCAATGAATAATAAGGGATACCGCTACGTACCCTACTTTGGGTTTCCTCACTTAAATTATGTAGTGTGAGGTAAAGCACTTATTGTCTGTTCTTAGAATAAAGGTTTCCAGTATGATGAAAAAAAGGTGGAAAAAAGAGAAATGCGATTATACCTTGGGCATAACCTCTGTCGCGAAGGCTTCCATCGAATCCATATAGAAAAATCTCGGCGTTAAAACTTGGACGCCTCGACTTACGTAATTCTGGAGATAATCAGCGACCTCATCGGGGGCTCCATACACTTTTCCTAATTGCTTTCGCTGCGCATCGGGGGAAATATGGAAGAGCTTTGCGAGACGCGCCAACCTGTTTTCAGCTTCAGTTGTAGTGTTGCCTACAATCGTGGCAATTCCAACGCATTTCGTGATTTCATTGTAATCTCTCCCAACAGTTTTACAATGCTTTTTCAATGCTGCAAGCTTTCGATCGAGTGTTGCGAGATCATTAGCGAAGAAGTGACACATGTCTGCGTGCTTAGCCACGATTTTTAAAGTGACCTTCTCTCCACCGCCCCCCACCATAATAGGAATAGGTTGTTGAATTGATGCTGGGGAATTGAGTGCGTCTTTAACAGAGAAGAGTTTTCCACGATAAGTCGAGTATTTGTTATTGAACATGCTTTTACAGATTTCTACCGTCTCTTCTAGACCTTGTAATCGTTCTCGAACCGGAGGAAAACGTCCAAAATACGCTTTGAACTCAGCTTCATGCCAGCCCGCTCCAACGCCTAAGATAACTCGTCCATTGGAAATTATATCGACAGTGGTTGCCATTTTAGCTAAAACAGGTGGAGCACGATATGCATAGCACGCGACCAAAGGACCGAGGAGAATCTTTGTTGTGACTGCACCTAACCCTGCTAATGTTGTCCAGCTTTCAAGAGGATGCCTGTCGGGACGTGTAGGCTGTCTCATATTCATAAAGTGATCGGTTGTCTGGAACAGATCAAAGCGTAACTCCTCAGCTCGCAAACAGAACTGTTTCATTTCTTCGAAATTGAGGCCTTCAGGCCATATGAAGGCACCCCATTTAATGTCTGAAGTCATTTTCTAAACACCTTTAATCATAGTTGCTATGACTCCAAATAATCCTTTCTTTTTCTTGAGAAGCGCCATGATCCGGATCTATCCCGACGCTAATGGAAATCGAAAGTTAAATATAGAAACAAGCCCCAGCTTCATCCATGTTAGTTGCGAGATTTAAAGAAGCGGGAAAACCCTTTGTTGTTGAGCAAATCGAGGTTCCTTCTATTGGATCGAATGATGTATTAGTTAATATTCGTGCTGCGGGGGTTTGTGGTACCGATGTTCATTATCATTCAGGTGAGTTCGCACCCTATTATATCCCTCTAACATTAGGACATGAGGGAGCAGGAGTCGTCTCTGCGGTCGGAAAGAATGTTACCCATCTTCAAGTCGGAGATCCCGTGATTGTGCATTACATCGTGTCTTGTGGTAACTGTGAGCCATGTCTGCAAGGATTCGATAACCGTTGTCGAAATCGTAAATCAATTGGTAGCCATATTGATGGTACGTTTGCGGAATACATCAAAGTCCCTGCGCGAAGCGTATTAAAGATGAGTGAAACAATACCCTTTGATTGGGGTGCGATTGCTGCTTGCGCTGTTTCAACAGCGTATCATGCTATTGAAATTTCTGGTCTTCTGCGAGGAGGAACCGCCATCGTGTTTGGTGTTGGTGGCGTCGGGCTACATGCAGTGTTATGGTCGAAGTTCTTTGGTGCTGGAACCGTGATTGCTGTTGATCCCATTGACAGCAAATTGAATGTGGCCAAAGAATATGGAGCAGATGTCCTGTTGAATCCCACACGGGAAAATATTAACAGAGAGGTGAAGGCGATCACCGATAGTTGGGGCGTGGATGTCGCCATTGAATGTTCGGGCGCACCAATTGCTATGAAACAAGCTATAGACGCGATTAAAGGTAAAAATAGATATGAATCAGGCAGCGTGGTGAGTGTGGGACTTCAAATAACGCCTATTCAAGTTGAGTATTGGGGACTTCGTGAAGGGCGACTAATGGTTTCTGGTGATCACACACGTGATGATTTACAGCGAGTAATTCGATTAATGGAAACCAAAAAAATCAATCTGGATAAATCAATAACTCATCATATCCCACTTCATGCAATCAATGATGGAGTCAAATTAATAGAGAGTGGGAAAGAACATGTCGAACGGGTAGTGGTAGATTTTAACCTGACATAATATGAAGCCTGATTGGGCATAAAGCTCAATTAGTTTCAGTCTACTCGTCGTCTCGACTCATGTACACTGATTGCTCTGATCGTCAGGTTCCTGTTATTTGTTCCAGCTGGTTAATTTGTTAAAATTTCACTTTCTTGCTTAACGATGTCTTTCAAAGTTCCTGGAATCTTTGGAAACTTCTCTCGAATCGTATCTTCTGCTGCTGCTTTGGCTTCTTCTAAGACTTTTTCAGCACCGCTGCTATAAACAAGAGGCTTCTGAGTTGCGGTTCGGAGATCACTGGTGCCCATTTTTGACAAAGAATCGACCAATATCTTGTTAGCGTCATTGAGATTATTGGCGATACTTGGAACTATTCCCACCAAACGACTCTGAGTTTCTTTAATGACATCAACGACAGGAGTCACAGTTACAAGAATGTTTCCAAGTTTGGTTACAGTGTGTAATCGTAGTACCATTTGTTCAAGTGCATATTTACTACTGACTACGTGGAGGGCGATCTTTCGGATTTCTGCACACTCGTTGGCATACATCATTGCATGAACGTTATCGCCTTTCAGTCGTGCCTCGACACATCTCTCGAACAGCTGATTATCTTCTCGTTTTAGTGTCTCGCCTATGACATCAAGTTTCTTTAAGGATGCTTCGAGTTTCAGGATTACAAGAGGAA
>JAOZHK010000054.1 GCA_026014905.1 Candidatus Bathyarchaeota archaeon | reverse complement strand
CCCTGTTGAGGGTGGAGGCGGCGGGCGCGGAGGTCATCGAGACTTCGACCCCGTCGGATTTCCTTGAGGGTTTGCAGGTTTTCTTGGAGAGCCTGTGAAGCGCGCGTTGGAGATAAATTTTAACCATCCACACACACATCATCGTATCATTTTACCAGATCCCTCGAAGTAATCGATTATCCTCGGATTCTCTCTAGGGTCTGGACCTGAAGGCTGATCCCATGGATAACCCATTTGTATCTTCATTACCCTATAGTTGATAGATCTGAAGGTCGGGTACAACATGACAACCTGGCTCGACGGGTAAGAACGCGATACGAAGGGAGGCACAAACAATCCCCTCAACGCCACTTCACCATTCACAACCATCGTAAAGTTGCCCGACAGTTGCCATCCCATGGCCTTCAGCCTCTCAGCGCACTCGCTTGTTAGGGTCAACTCGTGACTCGAAGCGTTATAATATTGAATGTCCGAGTCTGAAACTACTTTCAAGCTGTCTTTTGTGAGGTAAATGCCAAATTCGCCTGATGTGAGCTGAGATTGATTCATCATGACGAACCATAAAGAGAGAGCAGCCACTACGACCAGTATCGTGGCTATTGAAGACCTCTTATCCATATTTGGTCAATGATTCAATCGTCTAATTGGCTATTTTAAGATTCTAAGTCGAATGGGTTTAGGGGATAACATTGTAACTTTGTGTGTGGGGTTAAATTTTATTCCACGCACACCCAAGCGGTGGTATTAACGATTCTAAGGAGGGGCACTTAAATCTTCGTGGACTGGAAGGTCTGCTGGAGGGTCAACTTCGCAAGTGCTCCGAGATCTTGCGGGTCCACTCTTTGGCTTTTTCGATATCTGTCATGTCTTGACTTGTTCTTCCAAACATTCTCATTCTTCCCCCAAAGACCTCCACAGCAATTGGTTTCAGGGTTGTGTTCTTCTGAAGGATGACATCGACGTACTTCTTGATCGCCTCGTCTCGCGGTACCAGAGATGAGAGAAATATCCCCACGTTTTTCTCTCCGAAATTCTTCTTCTCAAGAAACTTGGCGCCTTCCTTGTGCATTTTGAACATCCTTATGCCTGCCCCAACGATGATGTTATGGTACTGCGTCAAGTCAGGATTACGCGACTTCTTCAGATTGACTACATCTGCCTGCATTTTGAATTCGTCTGTGAGCACAGAGCTGATCGCTTACGCATAATCTTCCGTCGTTCCTCCTCTAGTTGCATACGCAATTAGCGTCTTGTTTTCACTCATAACATCCACCAGATTATCAGCGAGCTACATAAATAGAACCTATCAAGTTTTTTATCCCATTATTTATTGGCATAATCGGGCGCATTTCAGCTATTTCTTAATCGGTTTGGGTTTGGGGATAAAATTTAACCCCCCCTAATTTCATCAAGGTCAGGGTGAGTCCCCGCCAAGCCCAGCCCCAAGTTATGGGCCCAGACGGGGTACACTGGGTACGGGTACACGGGGTACAAACAATGTAGGTGAAGTATACTTGACCTACATAGTTGGAAAGCGTAGGCGAAGTACAAGGGCATTTGCGCGCAAGATAGAAAACATTGAGAGGGGATTATTAGTTAAGATGACATGTTTCCGATACGGCCTTGTACTGTTTTTCATCATCATAGCTTCTATGTCTAACATTTGTTTAAACAATTCTATGGCTGGCGGTGGAGCGGAAGATGATCTTGTTCAAGGTAAAATTCAACATGTGAGCGGATTTCCAGAAGTGCTTGAAGAAGGAGGATGTTTTGGGGTCAGCACTAGAATACTCGGTACAGAAGGAGCCTTCGCCGTCATTGCTACGGACGACGCTGGCGGAGTATACGTAGCCTATCAGAGTCAGTATATGGAGAATAACAGCGACCTCTATCTGCATGTCTATTTCGCTTACTCTCATGACTATGGGGAAACTTGGAGTGAGAGCTCCAGAATCGACGATGAAGGAAGCTCTTCGGTCCAGTGTGACAGCCCAAGCATAGCAATAGATCAACTCAATGGACACGTATACGTTGCTTGGAAAGATAACAGGACTGGAGTAGCGAAAGTATATATAGACAAGTCTGTAGACCGTGGCGTCTCTTTTGGATCTGATGTTATGATCTACGACTGGCCTCACGACCATGTGTTCATAGGGCTGCCTCGCACAGTCAACATCGAAGTCGGCAATGATGGTAAAATCTATGTGGCATGGATGGTTTACGATGGTTACAGTCTAACAGACTGCGATATTTTCTTTGCGTGGTCCGTAGATGGTGGACATACCTTTAACGCGCCTACAAATGTGAATCCGCTAGAAGGCGAAGCACGCCATAGTCATCCTTGGATCGAAATCGACGAAGGAAACTCTGTCTATGTTGCTTACACCAAGAGGAATTCTACTGTCTTCTGTGTCTACTTGGCGAGGTCTCAGAATGGAGGCTCCTCGTTTGAAGCGCCTGTAAAAGTCAATGACGACTCCACAAACAGATACCGCGGAGGACCACAAGTTGTCACGTCGCAAGATGGAAAAATCCATCTCGCTTGGACTGACGGCAGAGCGGGAGACGGAACGCAATACCTGGACATATATTATGCAGTCTCGTCAGATGGTGGATTAACCTTTGGCTCCAATGTCCGCGTCAACGACGATTCTGTTTCTACTCCTCCGGATGCTCATCCGCATTTCACCCGTGGCGCACAGGGAACGCCGTCGATTGTGGCTGACAGCGACTCAAGGGTCCACGTCGTTTGGGAGGACTTCAGAAACTATGTCCATTATGCCGCCTACTGCAGAGACATATACTATTCATCTTCGGAGGACACGACCTTCACCAAGAATCTCAGAGCGAACTCCGTCACATCCAGCGCGGAGAGCGTAGATTGTGCAGACCCCAACATGGCCATTGATTCTCGAGACAACCTCTTCATAGCATATTCAGATAGGCCATCCGGCGATAACGGCCATCACGAAATATATTATATATTAGCTCCTAGTGCACACGCGGCGAGCGATGACGATTTATCTGTTACCGTCGACTGGGACATGGATTACTACTATCAAGGCGATCCAGCTGGATTTACCACAACAATAACGAGCAGAAGTGATAATCAACTAGGAATCAATCGGTTTGAGATAAGGTTTGAATGGCAAGAAGAAGGATATTGTTACGCTCTATTTGAAGACGAGCCTGTTAATTTGTCGAAAAGGGGTGATTCGAAAGTAGATGTTTGGAGTATAGATATACCGCCAAACGTCAAAGTTGGAGACATTCCCTATCACACAACGATATACTATGATGAATATATTTCGGGAGAATGGGAAGCCTATGGATACTGGAAATCTGATATTAGACACATTGACATACACAGCATACATGAAAAAACATACTATGATTCACACGATGAAATATACGCACAAATATTATCCCTACAAGATCTTGATTTGGTTAATTCTGACTCCATTACTTCCTTCAATTTAGCGAGGGAAGAGTACAATTTATCCACTTTCCATAAAGATGAAGATCTGTTCGAGGATGCCGTCAATCATCTGCTCCAAGCGGAACATCACATAGTTGAAGCACAAGGATATGAAAGGAATCACTGGAAAGAGAATTCCGAAAACATCATCTCACGAATAGAACTAGGTCTCGAAGGGATTGGAAATGTTTCTGACCTACAGTCATTAGACCTTCACAATCAAACGCTTGAAAAAATAATACAAGCTGAATCATGCTTCGACGAAGACACGATTCAAGGCTATAGAGATGCGTTTTCAATAGCTCAAGAAGCGGAATTGTTGTTTGAGCAACTTGTAGCCAGTATTGGATCTGAACCTGAGCCGGAGCAAGAACCACAGCCCGAACCTGAACCAGGTCCAGAACCTGAGGAGGAAGCTTGGGGCATATCCGGATTCCCATTGGAAGCGATAATCCTGGGAATAATTCTAAGCTCTACCCTCGCGCGCGCGAAGTTCACTCCCAAGTCATTGGCAGACGGCGCGCGCGATTAATTTATTTTCTTTCCCTTAATCCCTTTCCATCGAGAATTTGCTGCGTATATTTTTCAACCCTTGACTCTCGAGTTTTGGATTGTTTGGCTGAGGAAAAATAAAGGATGTATTCTCTTTGCCGTCCCGGCGTCAATGCATCGAAAGCGGTTTTCAGGGCGGGGATTTCATCTAGTTTATTTTGAAACTCTTCAGGAATTGTGAATTCTGAAGTCTCTTTGAAATCCACTTTCAGACCAGCTTTTTCAACTTCAATGGCTTCATAAATATAGGCTTTCAAGATGGGTTCCATCTCAGCTATCTCTCGGACATTGGTGAACCGAATCTGGCGCACCGCCTGCGTATTCTCCCCAGGTTGGATTAGTCTGCCATTGAGATCATTAAGCAAGGCACCTTTGAAAAAACTGAGCGAACAGTATTCTTTGAATGCGCCTATTATGACCACGTTACTTTTCTGAAACGTGTAGCAAGGATGACCCCACTTCAATTCCTCGGTCAGCTGACAGTCAAGAAGGATAGTTCTCAATTTCCCCATTTCTTCCCGCCACTTTTTGGCTTTACTTAGATATGCATCGA